>JASHTQ010000206.1 GCA_030040475.1 Streptosporangiaceae bacterium | reverse complement strand
CCGGTGGAGCCGTGGGTGCTTGACCGGATCCTGGACCGGCCGCGGGCGCGCGAGCTGGCGGCCGAGCCGCCGCCGCTGTCGGTGGCGGAACTGCGGCAGCGGCTGCCGCGCGGGATATCCGACGAGGAGCTGCTGCTGCGGTTCGGCATGCCGGCCGAGGAAGTGGACGCGATGATCGCCGCGCGGCCCGCGCCGCGGCATTACCACCCGGAGGTGCAGCCGGTGCTGCGGCTGCTGCGGGAGCTCGGGTCGCGGCCGCCGGCCGAGCGCCTGGTGGTGGAGAAGCCGGGGTTCCGGCTCGAGCTGCGAGGGGGCGGGGCCGGTGACTGACGACGGGGTGCTCGAACGGCTGCGGGGCGTGCGGGGGTTCGTGTTCGACATGGACGGGACGCTGGTGCTCGGCGGGCGGACCGGGCACGGGATGCGAGCGCTGCCGGGGGCGGCCGAGATGCTCGGCTGGGCGACGGCGCGGGGGGTGCCGTTCGTCGTGTTCACCAACGGGACGACCCGGACGCCACACCAGTACGCGGGGCTGCTGCGGGAGATCGGGTTCGGGCTGCCCGACGAGGCGGTGATGACGCCGGCCAGCAGCGCGGTCAGGATCTTCGGCCGGCAGGGCGTCAAGCGGGTGATGGCGCTCGGGCAGCGTACGCTGACCGAGCCGCTGGCGGAGGCGGGGATCGAGATCGTGCCGCCGGAGCCCGGGGCGCGGGCGGACGCCGTGCTCGCGGGCTGGTACCCGGAGTTCACCATGCCGGCGCTCGAGGCGGCCTGCGACGCGATCTGGGACGGTGCCGAGCTGTACAGCTGCTCGGACACGCCGTTCTTCGCGGTGGCCGGAGGGCGGGCGATGGGCACGTCACGGGCCATCGCGGCGATGATCAGGTCGCTGACCGGCTGCGGGCTGCGGATCGTGGGCAAGCCGTCGCTGGACGCGCTGCGCGCCGCGGCGGAGCGGCTCGGCGCCAGGACATCGCAGCTTGCGGTGGTGGGCGACGATCCCGAGCTCGAGGTGCCGATGGCGCACCGCGGCCGGGCGCTGGCCATCGCGGTCGGCACCGGGCTCGGCGGCGCGGACTCCTACGACGGCGTGCCGGCCTCGCGCCGCCCGCACCTGGCGGTGCGGGGCGTGGACGAGCTGCTGGCAATCTGCCGGCAGGCGGCCGAGGCGGGATGAGGGAGCATGCGGGCTCGGCGAGTTGCTGGTGATCCGCCAGCGGCGACGGAGGTGGATGAGGAAGGGAGCGCGGGATGAGCGCGCGGGTGGATGGGCCGGACGGTGAGCGTCTGGGCTGGATGTACCGGCAGATGCTGCGGATCAGGGAGTTCGAGGAGCGGGTCAAGGCGACGTTCACCGAGCATCCCGGCGTCATCCGCGGCCACACCCACCTGGCCGACGGGGCGGAGGCGTCGATCGTCGGGTCGCTTGCGACGCTCCGGCCCGGCGACCAGGTGATGGCCACCTACCGGTGCCACGGCTATCCGCTGGTGCTCGGCAGCGACGCCAGGGCGATGATGGCCGAGATCTACGGCCGGGCGACCGGGCTGTGCGGCGGCTACGGCGGCTCGATGCACCTGGCCGACCCCGAGCGGGGATTCCTCGGCACCTCGGGGATCGTCGGGCAGGGCATACCGCAGGCGACCGGCGCCGCCTACGCGGCCCAGGTCCGCAGGCAGGGCCAGGTGGTGCTGTGCTTCTTCGGCGACGGGGCTTCCAAGCAGGGCGCGTTCGCCGAGGCGCTGAACATTGCCTCGCTGTGGAAGCTGCCGATCGTCTACGTCCTGGAGAACAACTCCTACAACGTGGTCACCCGCGTCGAGCAGGAGGACGCCAACGCGGCGGCCGGCGAGCCGCTATCGGTCAAGGCCAGGGCGTTCTCGATGCCCGGGGTGACGGTCGACGGCGGGGACCCGGTGGCGGTGCACGAGGCGGTGGGCGCGGCGGTCGCCCGCGCCCGCTCCGGCGAGGGCCCCACGCTGGTGGAGTCGAAGGTCTACCGGCTCAGCGCGCACGGCAACATCATCGCCCCGCCCGGGGTTCCGCTGCACTTCCCCGAGCACGAGGCGGTCGCGGTGTTCGGCGCTGCGGATGAGTACGAGGCGGCCCGGCGCGCCGACCCGCTGCTGCGGATGAGGTCCCGGCTGGTCTCGTCGGGTGCGCTGACGCAGGAGGCGGCGGACGAGATGGCCGCCGACGTGCGCGATGAGATGGCCGCGGCGGTGGAGTTCGCGCTGGCCAGCCCCTATCCGGCGCCGGGCGAGGCGCTGCGGCACGTGTACGCCTAGGAGGGATCATGAGTCGGCGGCTTCCCTATATCGCGGCGATCGACGAGGCCATCAGGCAGGAGATGGACCGGGACCCCAGCGTGCTGCTGTTCGGGCAGAACATCGCGACCACGGAGAACGACGAGTTCCTCAAGGCCTTCGGGCCGGACCGGGTCCGGGTCACGCCGATCTCGGAGACCGCGGAGATCGGGATGGCGATCGGGGCCGCGCTGGCCGGCTACCGGCCGGTAGTCGAGCTGTACATGGCCGAGTTCATGCTCGTGGCCATGGACCAGGTGGTGAATGAGGCGCCGAGGTTCCGGTACATGAGCGGCGGCCGGGTCACGGTCCCGCTCGTGCTGAAGGCCGGGTACGGGTTCACGGCCGGCTGGGCGGGCCAGCACACCGGTTCCATCTACGGCATGTTCACCGGCGTCCCCGGGCTCAAGGTCGCGCTGCCCGCCACCCCGGCCGACGCGAAGGGCCTGATGGCGACCGCGATCAGGGACGACAACCCGGTCTGCTTCTTCCACCATTACCTGCTCACGCTGGAGGAGGGAGATGTGCCAGAGGGGGAGTACCTGGTGCCGTTCGGGCAGGCGGACGTTCGCCGGGCGGGAGACGACGTGACGATCGTGGCGACCGGCGCGATGGTGGGTCGCGCGCTGGCGGCGGCGGACGCGCTCGCGACCCTGGGGGTGTCGGCGGAGGTGATCGATCCGCGCACGCTGGTGCCGCTGGACCTGGCGACGATCCTGGACTCGGTGCGGAAGACCGGCCGGCTGGTGCTCGTGGACCAGGCGACCCGGCACGCGTCGGCCTCCGCGATCATTGCCGCCGAGGTCGCCGAGCACGGGTTTTCGTCGCTGCGCGCGCCGGTCAGGCAGGTCACGGCGCTGGATGCGACCGTGCCGTACAGCCAGCCGATGGAGCAGTACATCCTGCCGGACGAGGAGAAGATCGTGTCCGCAGCGCGCGAGGTGGTGGCGGTGCGGGCATGATGCGGGCGGTGGGGTTCACCGAGTTCGGTGCGCCCGAGGTGCTGCGGATCATCTCGCGGCCGGTACCCGAGCCCGGCCCGGGTCAGGTGCGGGTGCGGGTCGCGGCGGCGGCGGTGAACCCGACCGATCTGGCGTTCAGGTCGGGCGCGCACCGGTCCATGCCCGCCGGGGCCGAGCCGCCCTACACGCCGGGCATGGACCTGGCGGGGGTGGTCGACGCGGCCGGAGACGGCGGCGGGTGGCTGCCGGGCGAGCGCGTCATGGCCGCCGTGTCGCCCTGGGTTCCCGGCGGCGGGGCGCAAGCGGAGTTCGTTCTCGTGCACGCGGATGCGCTCGCCCGGATACCCGAGGCGATCAGCCTGCAGGCGGCGGCGGCGCTGCCGATGAACGCGCTGACCGTGCGGGCCGCCCTGGACCAGCTGGCGCTGCGCCCCGGCCAGTCGCTCGCGATCACCGGGGCGGCCGGGTGCGTCGGCGGGTACGCGATCCAGCTGGGGCGGGCGGAGGGGCTGCGGATCGTCGCGGACGCGGCCGACGCGGACGCCGACCTGGTCGGCGGGCTCGGCGCGCACGTGGTGGTGCCGCGCGGCCCGACCGTGGCGGCGGCCATCCGCCGGGCGGTGCCCGACGGGGTGGACGCACTGCTCGACGCGGCCGTCATGGGCGCGCCGGTGCTGCCCGCGGTGCGGGACGGCGGGCAGGTCATCGCGGTGCGCCCGTTCGCCGGCGAGACGGAGCGCGACATCACCGTCTCGCTTGTCCTCGTCTTCCGCCACCTGCACGAGGCGGACCGGCTGGCCCGGCTGGCGGAGCTGGCCGCACGGCGCACGCTCACGCCGCGGGTGGCGGACGTGCTGCCGGCCGAGCGGGCGGCCGAGGCGCACCGCAGGATGGCCGCGGGCGGGGTACGCGGCCGGCTCGTGCTGACGTTCTGACGGCGGGCGCCAGCGTCATGAAACCGGGGTTTCATGACGCTGGGGGGTCGTGAAACCGGGGTTTCATGACGGTGCGGGGTCGTGCCTCCGGGGTTTCATGACGGTGCGGGGTCGTGAAACCGGGGTTTCATGACCGTGCGGGGTCGTGCATCCCGGGTTTCATTCCGCTTGGGTCGGCTGGGCGAGGTGAGTGGGGGGACTCGTGTGGCTGATGTTGTGAGATGGGCGAAAGTGGTTCGTGGAGACTGGGTGGGTTAATTACATTTGTTCTCTAAACATACTTTGTAGGGTTATACAGCATGTCTGGACATTGTTGTTCCCTGTCAACCTCTCTGCCCTTTTAGGCGTCTTGTGTACGTAATCAACCCGCTACGTGTGCGAAAGCGAGCGGTTATGCGGGGAGAAGCCGGGGTCTCACAAGGACTCTTGCGGGAGAAGGGGAACATGAGGAGCATCACCAAGGCGACGCTACGGACGTTTGCCGGCCTCGCGGCCGCGGCTGCGCTCGTAGCAGGCGGGACTGGGGTAGCCAGTGCGGCGACCGTCAGCCCCGCGGCACACACCAGCGCCAGCTGGGTAGGGCAGGGCTGCAGCTACCGGGCACTGGAACAGTGGAACCTGAACGGGCACAACAAGGTTGAGGCCGTCTACGAGGGTTCCACCTTCACCTACAGCGTCACCTTCAGGCAGTACGGCAGCTGCCTCACCGGTACGCTGACCGATTCGTACTACCCGACCACCGGGCCGATCTACGGGACCGTGAAGGGAAACCGGGTCACGTTCACGTTCACGTACCCGTCGGGCTCCGTCCAGGGGTCCAGGACCTTCTCCGGTTACATCAACCGGTGGGGCGGCGTCTCAGGTACCTGGTGGGAGACCGGCAGCGAGCAGGGCCACGGTACCTTCACGCTGGCCAAGCACGCGGCTGCGGCCTGCTACTGGTGGCAGTGGTGGTACCACAACCGCGGATGCCCGGTCTACCCCAGGTAGCACCAGCGACTCAGGCACGACCGGCCTGACGGGGGATCAACCCGGGGTTATTGCCGAGGCGCCAGTGGCAGCGTACGTCCCGGCCGTCTTCCGGCGGCCGGGACGTGGCGTTTGCGGCGGCGGCGCCGCCGGTCGTTCGGCCAGCCGGGACGCGGGGGGTGCCGGGGCGGGATACCACTGTTCGTTCGGCCAGCCGGGACGCGGGGTTGCCGGGGCGGGGATACCACTGTTCGTTCGGCTGAAAATGAAAAGATGGCGGGGTGCGGAGCGGTAGCTGGGCGTACGGCGGCGGGCTGGCGCGGGACGGACGGCCCCGATGACCGGGGACGGGCGCTACATCTTTCGCGAGGCCGCGGGGAGCCCGCGGGATCGGGGGGCGGTGCCGCCGCGGTACCGGCGGGAGGCCGGGCCGGGCGGGATGATCATCGAGCGGGACGTGCCGGTGCCGGTGCGCGGCGGGGTGACCGGGACGTGTACCGCTATCCGCGGCCGCTGATCCAGGCCCTGCATGACGACTCCGTTAACCGGGGACCGCATTGTGTGTGGACGGGCGGGTCTTACGACTCGCACCTGCTGGTGCCCGTCACTCCCACCTGAACAAGCGCCTGGCCAGGTAGCCGAACGCCACCGCGTAGGCGGCCAGGACCAGCAGCGGCACGGCCGGGGGGAACTGGCCCTGCATCGAGTCCTGCAGGGCCTGGACGGCCGCGCCGAGCGGGCTGGCGTCGCTGAGGACCCGCAGGCCGGTAGGCATGAGCTCCCTCGGCCACCATAGGCCGGCCAGGAAGATCAGCGGGAAGAACAGCACCCGGCCGATGATGCCGGCGGTGTTCGCGGACCTGGCCACCGAGGCGACCACCAGGCCGATCGGGAACAGCGCGGCGATCGTCAGTGCGAGGGTAACCGCGAGGCCGGCCGGGTTCTTCGGGACGGGCGCGCCGAGGGCGATGCCGCCGACGACGAGAATCAGGGTGGCGGCCGCCGCGACGGCCACGTTGATCACGCCCTGCGCGGCGAGCAGCCAGGACGGGGGCACCGGGGTGGTCGACAGGCGGCGCAGGATGCCGAGCTCGCGGTAGGAGGCGAGCGGAACCGGCAGGTTGAACAGGGCGAGCATGGCAAGGCTGAACGCGATGAGGATCGGCACGTAGACGCCGAACGGCGTGAGCCCTTTGAGGTCCGCGGCCGGCTGCCTGAACGCGGGTATCGCGTTGAAGACGAACAGCAGCACGATCGGGATGGCGAGGCCGCCGATCAGGCCCTGCGGCTGCCTGAGGGTGAGCCGGGCCTCGTTCAGCACGATCTTGCCGAAGGCGGTGCGGCGCGTCGTTCTCGGCTGTGTCCTTGGTGCCGTGATCGCGGTCATGACGGTTGTCCTTCCTTGCTGAGGCGCTTGCCGGTGAGCTTGACGAAGGCGTCCTCGAGGGTGGAGGAGTCCAGTTGCACATCGCGGGCGGTGACACCGGCGGCGGCCAGCGTCAACAGGACGGCGTTGACGAGCTCCCCGGCCCCTGTGACGATGACGTGCTGGCCTTGGTATTCGACCTGCGTCACCTCGGGGAGCTCGGTCAGCAGCCTGGTGTCGAACGGCTTGGAGGGGAGGAAGCGGACGGTCTTGCCGCCCCTGGCGCGGGTGGCCAGGCTGGCGGGAGTGTCCAGCGCGACGATTTTTCCGTTGTCGATGAGGGCGACGCGGTCGCAGAGGCGTTCGGCTTCCTCCATGAAGTGGGTTACGAGGACGATCGTCACGCCGCGGTCGCGGATGTGCTCGATCAGCTCCCAGGCGTCGCGGCGGGCCTGCGGGTCCAGGCCGGTGGTCATCTCGTCGAGCACCGCGATCTTCGGCTGGCCGATGAGCGCCAGCGCGACCGACAGCCGCTGCCGCTGGCCGCCGGACAGGGAGCGGTAGTAGTCGTCTTTCTTCGCTTCGAGCCCCAGCACGGTGGTGAGCTCGCCGACGTCGGCCGGGTCACGGTAGAAGCTGCGGTACATGTCGAGGATCTCGCCGACCCTGAGCTTGGGCGGCAGCGCGCCTTGCTGGAGCTGCACGCCGACGATCTGGTGTACCTCGTCCTTCTGGGTCCGCGGGTCCAGGCCCATCAGGCGGATCGTGCCTTCGTCCGGGGCGCGCAGGCCGATGGCGCACTCTACGGTGGTGGTCTTGCCTGCTCCGTTCGGGCCCAGGATGCCGAAGATCTCGCCCTCGGCTACCGAGAGGGTGACGTCGTCGACCGCGACGAGCGTTCCGTAGGTCTTGCGCAGATGGGTGATCTCGACCGCTGGCCTGGTGCCTAGGCCTGAGCCGGCGCTCGGGGCGGCGCTCGGGGCGGCGCTGGGGGCGGCGCTGGGGGCGGCGCTCGGGGCGGTGGCGATGATGTCGGCGGTGTCTGTCGTCATCTCTTCCTCCTGTTTGTCTGCTCTCAGGTTCGACCGTTTGGCCTGGGCCGCAGCAGGGGTGGAATCACCCACAGCGGTGTGTGGGTGGAGGTGCGCTGTGTAGGCGGCTCGCGGAGGTCCAGCGGATGCGGGCGAGCATGAGGAGGCTGGCGGTGACGCCGGTCACGCCCAGGCCGGTGTGCCCCGCGGCGGCGCCGGCGGCGCCGGCGGCGTCGCGGGTCGCGGCTGTTCGGTGACCCCGACTACCTGGTCCGGGTCGCCACCGAGGACCTTGTCTCCTATCAGGCCCTGCGCGATGAGAAGCTCGCCACCCTACCCGGGGTGCGGCGGCTTACCTCGACGATCGTGATGAAGCGGATCGTCGAGGACCGGCCCTACCCGACGAGAAATCATCCGGCCGCCGCGGCGAAGGCTTCCGGGGCCGTGCCTAGGGGTGGTAAATCCCGCGCAACGGGCCGTCGGGATACGTGAGTGTCTCACAGCAAGTTCTGTGATCAGTGGGATTAACATGCGGCGGGACGATAAGGCGTGGAAGTCCCCACCACGCAGCCCTCTGCGCATGGCGGTGGCATCCACATCGAATGTCTGGGTACGGGAGGGGAGAGTGCTGATGGTGGTGCTTATGGTGATAGCGGATCAACGCCGTTCGGGGGGTGGAGAGGGTAGTGGGATAGACAGGGTGATTGGGGCGGTTGGGGTCAGCCCAGTCGGGAGCGAATGATTTCCAGGGGGTGGGCGGGGTGGCGGGAGGTGCCGTGGGCTAGTTGCTGGCGGCAGGAGGTGCCGGTCGCGGCGATCAAGGTGCCGGGGGGCTGCGCGCGGACCTGGGGGAAAAGGCGGAGCTCGGCTATCTGCATGGACAGGTCGTAGTGCTCGGCCTCGTAGCCGAACGAGCCTGCCATGCCGCAGCAGCCGGCGTCGAGTTCCGTCACCTTCGTGTCCGGGAGGCTTGCGAGGAGGTCGACGGTCGCGGCGGTGCCGACGACGGCCTTCTGGTGGCAGTGGCCGTGGAAGACGACGGTCTGGGGCGGGCCATTCCGGAGCCGAAGGCGGCCCTCGGTGAGGGCCTCGAGGACGAGTTCCTCGGGCAGCCTGGTTGCCGAGGCGACGGCCCGTGCGTTCTCGTCGTCGGCCAGCAGGGCGGGATAGTCGTCGCGGAGGGTGAGCAGGCAGGAGGGTTCGGCCGCGACGACCGGGCGGCCCAGGGCCACGTCGCCGGACAGCCGGGCGACGAGCCTGGCGGCCTGGCGCTTGGCGCGGTCGACCAGGCCCTTGGAGAGGCTCGCCCGGCCGCAGCAGGCGCCCGCCTCGAGGCGAACCGTCCAGCCGGACCGTTCCAGCAGCTCGATCGCGGCGACGCCGACCTGCGGCTCGGTGAACGTGGTGAAGCAGTCGGCGAGGAAGACCAGTTCGCCGACGTTTGGCGTGACCTGGGCAGGGCGGTGGCGGCGATGCCAGCGGAGCAGGTTGCGGCGGTAGAACCGCGGCATCGGGCGGGCGGCGCTGAGGCCGAGCAGGCGCTCTAGCAGACGGCGGGCAGGCCGGAAGCTGGCCGGCAGGTTCGACAGCGGGGCCATGGCCG
>JASHTQ010000205.1 GCA_030040475.1 Streptosporangiaceae bacterium | reverse complement strand
GGTTCGGGACGACTGGCTGGAAGGGCGGGACCTATGGCCCTGGGGGTCTGGATGCCCGGTCAGGTGTGATGAGTCCATGTTCATCGGCGCCGAGGTCCGGCTCGGCCTGGGCTTCACCGCGGCCCAGGCCCGGCTGGACGACCTGACCCGCGGCGGGCTGCTGCGCCATGCGTCCGATGACGCCTACCGCGGCCTGGGGTCCGGCCTCGCCAGGGTCGGGCCGGTCGGTACGGCGCCTGGCCTCTCCAAGCTCGTGGCGGTTCGGTTCGGCGGGATGACAGTCCGCGAGAACGTTGCCATCGTGCCGATGCGATGGGAAGCCACCGGATCGGGAGGGGCGCTGTTTCCGGCGCTTGACGCCGACATCACGCTCACGAAAGGACGAGACGACACCTCGATACTCGCGGTCTGGGGCGTTTACCGGCCTCCGTTCGGCGGCCTGGGCGCGGGACTGGACCAGCTGGTCTTGCGCCGGCTCGCCGAGGCGACCATCCGTACCTTCACGCATCGGATCGGGGCCGCGATCACCGCCCCTCCCGAGGTACCGGACGCCGGCCTGCTGCCGGGCTCCCCCGGCATGTTCTGACGGGCCGAGCGAGTGGCCGGCCTGCGGGATCAGCCGAACATGTGGTTGCGGATTTCGCCGATGATGTCGTCCACGTCCCGCAGGGCCTCGGCGATCTGCGGCAGGGCTATCTCATGCGGCAGTTCGGCCGCGGACTGCAGGCTCATCCCGACACGGAAGAGGCCGTTGACTACCTGGTCGAGCAGGTCCCGGCTCTTGCTCACGTCTTGCGCGGCCGCCGCGGCACGGGCCAGCTCGGCCAGGTCCGCGGGCGGCTGGTCCGCGGAGATGTCCCTGACCACGGCCATGGTAAAGCGGCCCGTGGCGGTCTGCACCGGGCTGAGGCTGATCCGTACCGGCACCGTCGTCCCGTCCTTGCGCAGCCCGGCCAGCCGCGCCCTGGCGCCCATCGGCCTGGCGCTGGGCTCGCGCGCGTATCCGGCCCGCTGGCTGGCGTGCGCTGCTCGCAGCCCGGCAGGCACCAGCGATTCGACCCGCTGTCCGGCCAGCTCGCCGCGGGCATAGCCGAACAGCTCCTCGGCCCGCCGGTTGGCCAGCACCAGCACGCCCTCGGCGTCGACGAGCACCACCCCGTCGGCCAGCGCGTCGACCATCCGCCACAGCATCGCCGGGGTGACCCCCGCGGGCACCGGCTCGTCGCCGGGCCTGGCGGCGCGCCGCCGCGAGGCCCGCGCCGCCCGATCCGGCCGATCCGCCCGATCCGCCCGATCCGGCCGCGGCGTCAGGGGAACGACGCCGGCCGGTGCCCCGGCGGCGGCCGCAGCCTGTACGGAGGGATAGATCGAGACCAGCCGGTCCAGCCCGGCGGCGTCCAGGGCGCGCCGGACGCCCGCCGCGGTGACCGCCAGCCGCAGCCGCGTGCCGTTGTCGCTGGCATGCTGGTAGGCATCGCGCAGGGCGGCCGCTCCGCCGCGATGGCAGGAAACCGTCGCGGTCAGGTCCGCGATCAGCACGTCGGGACCCTGGTCGACCAGCTCAAGCAGCTGCTCGCGGAGCCGCCCCGAGTCTGGCCCGGTGACCTGCTCGGGCAGCGTCACCACCGCCTGCCGTCCCATCCAGCGCACCGGGTAGGGATCTTCAACCACGCCAGTACTCCGTGAGCGTTAGCACAGCGGCGGCACCATCGGTGAACGTCGCTACGGCACCTGCATCGCTACGCACCTTACTCCGGGCCGCACCTTACCCCGGGCCGCACCTTACCCCGGGCCGCGGCGCCGATGCCTGCCGGCAAGCACAGCGCGATCCTCGGCTAACGGCCGGGCGCTGGCAGCGTGCCGCCTGGCAGCGATTCCGGCCGGGATATCGCTCAGCACGCAGACCTGGCCGCCGTCTTCGAGGGTCCTGCTGACCATCTCCTCGATGAGGTCAGGCACCGGCAGCGGGGCCGTCCCCCAGTCCGGGCAGGTGTCGGCGTCCACGCTGAGGGCACCGCACCGGCCGCATTCGTACCCGGGCACGAGGCCGTCCAAGGAAACGGCGAGGGTGTCCACGGCGGACGCGTTGACGGCCGCCAGGCAGTCTGGCATGCCTACGGCGGCGAGCCCGCCGGGCGGTTCGGTCAGGATCTGGTCGGCCAGGCCGCTGAGCCGCCGTTCGGCCCAGCGGGCGACATAGGGCCGGCCAAGGTCGCGCGCCCGGGCCGCGGTCAGCGTGCGGGGATCGGCGACGAAGCTAGCCGCGACGAACTCCCGCACGCCTGGCGGCAGGCCGCCAAGGAGGTGCCTTACGTCGTCATCGCGGCCCGCGATTACCAGCGGCTCCCGCCCGGCATGGCTCAGCAGCCATTGCGGGGAGGCGGAGAGCCGTTCGACCTCCTCGCCCGCGACGGAGTACAGCAGTACGCCCCCCTTGGCGACGACCGCCACCCGGTAGGTCGGGCACCGCTGCAGCGCGAGCAGCAACGGGCGCACGTGCGGCCTGGTGCCGAGCACCGCGCGCTCGGGCAGTCCGGGCAGGTCACAGGGCAGCGGAACGGCCTGGAACAGGCCGATGCCGGCGCACGCGAAGACGGCCACGGTGCGGTCGCGCCAGGCCGCGCCGCACGTCATGAGCTTGTGGCACACCGCGCTCAGGTCTTCCCTGGCGACCTGCGCGTGATCGCCGACGGCCCGCTCGGCGGCCACGATAAGTCCGCTGGCGTGGGTGATCATGGCGGACAGGTCCGCCGGGCGGGCCGGGATGGTCAGGTAGAGCGAGAGCACCGAGGGCGACACGGCGTGCATGGCGCCGAGCTTCTCGATGTCCGCATGGGTAAGGAACATGGCCGCCTCATGACCCGGCCGGCGAAACCTTGTGGTGCTCGACCTCGCTGTCGGACGAGGGGAAGAACAGGCTCTCGTGCCCGTCCCGCCAGCGGATCAGGTAGGGCGGCCGGCCGTCGGTGCCGTCGACCTTGATGATCTCGCCGTGCCGTTCCTCGTCGCCCTGGTGGCGGCCCTTGACCGTCAGCTCGTCTCCGACTTGTGCTTGCATGACCGGCCTCCTCGTGCCTCAACGTGCCGTGCCTCAGCGTGGATGGCCGCGACCGCCGGCGGTAGGGCCCAAAGTCCGGTCGGCTGCCTTGCTTGCGGGCCTTTGGTCCAGGCCGTCGGCTCAGGGTCCTTTGGCGCGGTCGGTTACGACCTTCGGCCCTGTGCGCCCGCGTCCCGCCGCGGCCACGTTGGATGTGCGGGCGGCCGATGGTTACCTGTGCGCCTCCGCCGGGACGATGAGGATGGGGCAGGGAGCGTGCTGCGTGACCAGGTAGCAGGTCGAGCCCAGGACCAGCCGCGCGAAACCGCCCGCGCCGCCCGCGCCGCGCGAGCCAAGGATGAGCATGTCGGCGTCACGGGACGCCTTGATGATTTCCTCGACCACGAAGCCGTGAACCGCCTTGACCGTGACCGATTCCGGCCCAGGCCCGTCGAGCTCGGCACGCACCTTGTCTATTTCGGCCTGCGCGGCCGCGTGCGCCTCTTCGGTCGCCTCCCGGTCGTCCGGATAGACGGCGGGGCCGCCGAAAAGGCCCGTGATGGCCGGGTACACGGTGAGCACGGTAAGCGGCGCATGCCTGATCGCTGCCTCCCTCATCGCCCATTCCAGGGCACGGCGGGAATGACCGGAACCGTCTATGCCGACAATGATTCCAGACATTTTCAGCCTCCTCGCACGGTTAACGCGATTAGCCATCGCTGTGCCTGCTCCATCGACGCTAGGCAGGCAAGCCCTGTGAGATAAGGGCCATATGGGCCGCTCACCAGGACTTTCGGCCTTACCTGCCCGCGGCCGGGCGAACGGAAAGCGGATTCCCGTACGTACGGAGGAGTCAACTAATGCCGTGGCCGGACACGTTCGCCCCGCGGATCGCACCTGCCGCATCCGCCGCATCCGACCTGCCTCACCCGCCCCTGCCATCCGCCGCCGGCCGGATCGTGGGTCAAAACCTCCCCGATAAGGGCAGTA
>JASHTQ010000204.1 GCA_030040475.1 Streptosporangiaceae bacterium | reverse complement strand
GACGACCTCGGCTACGTCCTGACCGACATCGGCTCCGCCTACAGCGAGTCCGTCCTATCCGAACTCCGCGCCATGCCCTTCACCATCCGCCTCCGCACCCTCCGCTCCCCCTGAGCCAAGGTCCGCAGCCTCGGCCCAACAGCCGGAGCTTGGCTACAGACTTTAAGCCGACGAAGGTTGTTTACGCCATCCTCCTGCCGAACGGCAAGCAGCTCACGCCGGACACGCTGTTCCCGTTCTCCCAGGCCACCCTGGCCCACACCGCGAGGATCCTCGGTACGTACGACATCAACGTGGAGGTGATCGGCATCCCGGCCGCGTAGACGCTAGGGCGTAAGGCAGCTCGTGCCCTGCGTGCACGCGCCCGCGTTCTACAGTTACCGTTAACTTTGACAGCGCAGCGGAGAAAGGAGAGCCCGGTGACGGCCGTGCCGCAGGATCCGGTGACTGCCTTGCCCGGCTGGATGGACCTGCCCGACGGCCTGAGCGCCGCGGAATACGAGGCGCTCCCGGAGGATATATGCCGCCGGATCGAGATCGTCGATGGAGCCATCATCGTGAACGCCGCCCCGCGCCGCCTGCACCAGGACATCTGTCGTCGCCTCGCCAACGCCCTGGAGACGGTATGCGGACCCGGCCTCGCCGTATCCACCGACATTGACCTGCGCCTACGTGACATCCCGCTGCTTAACCGCCGTCCCGACGCCGTGGTCTACGACGCCTCTCTTCCCGATGACGTGTTGCTCCGCCCGCAGCACTGCGCCCTCGTAGTGGAGGTCATGTCGCCGGGCTCGGTGACGGCCGACCAGACGGACAAGCCAGCCGAATACGCCGCCGCCCGCATCCCGCACTACTGGCGCGTTGAACACGACCCAGCAGAACGAAGTCTGTCCGTCTTCACCTACCGGCTCGATCCCACCACCGGCGCCTACGCATCAGCCGGAGTCCACACCGGGACAATGACCGTCTCCGAACCGGTCGTCGTCACCATCGACCTCACCACACTGCTCTGAGCTGGCGAAACTAGAGCGGCGTCACGTACGCGGCCGAGATCCCGCCGTCGACGAGGAACGTGGAGGCGGTGATGAACGACGCGTCGTCGCTGGCCAGGAACGCCACCGCGGCCGCGATCTCATCCGCCTCGGCGAACCGCCCCATCGGCACGTGCACCAGGCGCCGCGCCGCCCGCTCCGGATCGGCGGCGAACAGCTCGCGCAGCAGCGGCGTGTTCACCGGCCCCGGGCACAGCGCGTTGACCCTGATCCCCTCCCGCGCGAACTGCACCCCGAGCTCCCTGGACAGCGCGAGCACGCCCCCCTTGGACGCGGTGTAGGAGATCTGCGAGGTGGCCGAGCCCAGCACCGCGACGAACGAGGCGGTGTTGACGATCGCCCCGCGCCGCTGCGCCCGCATGTACCCCAGAGCCTCCTTGCAGCACAGGTACACCGAGGTCAGGTTGACCTCCTGCACCCGCCGCCAGGCCTCGAGCGAGGTGTCGAGGATCGAGTCGTCGTCCGGCGGCGAGATGCCCGCGTTGTTGAACGCCACATCCACTGATCCATAGGTCGAAGCAGCCAGCCGGAACACCGAGGCGACGTCGGCAGCGGACGTCACGTCGGCGTGCACGTACAGACCGCCGGTCTCCGACGCGGCCTTCTCCCCGGCCGCGTCGTCGATGTCCACGGCGACCACGTGCGCGCCCTCCGCCGAGAACCGCCGCGCCGCCGCCAGCCCGATCCCGCTGCCCGCCCCCGTGATGACGACCGTCCGGTCCTCGAACCTCATGAAGCCTCCGTAGTCGAAATGAAGACGTTCTTCGTCTCGGTGAACGCGTCCGGCGCGTCCGGCCCGAGCTCGCGGCCGAGGCCGGACTGCTTGAAGCCGCCGAACGGAGTCCAGTACCGCACCGAGGAGTGCGAGTTGACCGACAGGTTGCCGGTCTCCACCGCCCGCGCCACCCGGATGGCCCGGCCCACGTCCGACGTCCAGATCGACCCGGAGAGCCCGTACGGCGTGTCGTTCGCGATCGCGACCGCCTCCGCCTCGTCGGCGAACGGCGTCACGGTCACCACCGGCCCGAACACCTCCTCGGTGTAGGCCGGGTCATCGGAACGCACCGGCGCGAGCACGGTCGGCGGGTACCAGAACCCGGGCCCGGACGGCGCGCTGCCCCGGAACGCCACCGGCGCATCCGGCGGGACGAACGACGCCACGTGGTCCCGGTGCGCCGCCGAGATCAGCGGCCCCATCTCGGTCGACGCCAACGAGGGGTCCCCGACGGAAACACCGGCGACGGCGGACTCGAACAGCGACATGAACGTGTCCACCACCGAGGCCTGCACCAGGATCCTGGACCGCGCGCAGCAGTCCTGCCCCGCGTTGTCGAACACCGCGTACGGCGCGGTCGCCGCGGCCCGCTCCAGGTCGCTGTCGGCGAAGATGATGTTCGCGCTCTTGCCGCCCAGCTCCAGGGTGAGCCGCTTCACCTGCCGCGCGCACCCCGCCATGATCGACTGGCCGACCTCGGTCGACCCGGTGAACACGATCTTGCGCACCAACGGGTGGTCCACCAGCCGCTGCCCCACCACGCTGCCCTTGCCCGGCAGCACGGTGAACACCCCCTCAGGCAGCCCGGCCTCCAACGCCAGCTGACCAATCCGCATCGCGGTCAGCGGCGTCGCCTCGGCGGGCTTGGCCACCACGGTGCACCCGGCGGCGAGCGCCGGCGCCATGCCCCAGGACAGGATCGGCATCGGGAAGTTCCACGGCACGATCAGGCCGACCACCCCGACCGGCTCGTGGAACGTCACGTTCAGCCCGCCGGGCACCGGGATCTGCTTCCCGATCAGCCGCTCCGGCGCCGCCGAGTAGTACATCAGCACGTCGCGGACCTGCCCGGCCTCCCACCGCGCCGCCCCGATCGGATGCCCAGACCCCGCGACCTCCAGCGATGCCAGCTCCTCGACAGCCGAGTCCACCAAGGCGGCGAACGACCGCAGCAACCGGGCCCGGTCCCCGGGCGCGACCGCGCGCCAGGCCGGCAGGGCGGCCGCCGCCCGCGCGATGGCCTCGTCCGTCTCCTCAGCAGAGGCCTGCGCCACGGTCGTGACCGGCTCCTCCGTGGCAGGATTCAGCACGGTAAAAGTCGACATAAGAAAGCCCTCACAGCCGCTCGAAGCCGCGCCGCAGCTCCCAGTCGGTCACCGCGGCGTCGTACGCGGCCAGCTCCACCCGGGCGTAGTTGGCGTAGTGCTCGACCACCTCGTCGCCGAACGCCTGCCGGGCCAGCCCGCTCTTCTCCCACAGGTCCAGGGCGTCGCGCATGGTGGACGGCACCTGCAGCGACGTATCGGAATACGCGTTCCCGGTCACCGGCGGCTCGAGCGGGAGTTCCTGCTCGATGCCGTGCAGCCCGGCGGCGATCATCGCCGCCACCGCCAGGTACGGGTTCACGTCCCCGCCGGGCACGCGGTTCTCCACCCGCAGCGAGTGGCCGTGCCCGACCAGCCGCAGCGCGCAGGTCCTGTTGTCAGGCCCCCAGCGCACCGAGGTCGGCGCGAAGCTGCCCGGCACGTACCGCTTGTAGGAGTTGATGTTCGGCGCGTAGAACAGCGTCAGCTCCCGCATCGAGTCCA
>JASHTQ010000203.1 GCA_030040475.1 Streptosporangiaceae bacterium | reverse complement strand
GCTTGGGGGCCGTCAGCATGCCCATCCGGTGAGCCCATGCCGCGGCGTGTTCCCGGGCACGGTCCAGGTTTGGGTTAAGCCGGGCCGGATACGGCAGGTAGAACCGGGGAAGCCTGAATGCCTGCATGTAGTCACTCTGACACGGAGAGTAACCATCGCACAAGATGCGTCCCGCGAGTTCAGCGAGCGTTACGGGTAGCCCGGCGGCAGGCGGCCTACTCGGCATGAAACTATGCCGTGGGGTAGGGAAGACACGACGCGAGGAGGCCTGAGATGGCGCCTGGGACGCAGGTGGCACCGCTGCCGGAGCGCAAGTCATGGCAGGCGCTCAAGCGGCACTACGACGAGATCGCAGGCCTGCACCTGCGCGACCTGTTCGCCGCGGATTCGGGCCGGGGCGAGCGGCTGACCGCCGAGGCGGCCGGGCTGTACCTGGACTACTCGAAGAACCGGATCACCGACGAGACGATCTCGCTGCTCGTGGCGCTGGCGGAGGAGTCCGGCGTGCCGGAGCGGCGCGCGGCCATGTTCCGCGGCGACCACATCAACGTGTCGGAGAACCGGCCGGTGCTGCACGTCGCGCTGCGGATGCCCCGGTCTGCCTCGCTTGTCGTGGATGGCGTCGACGTGGTCGCGCAGGTGCACGAGGTGCTCGACCGGATGACGGTCTTCGCGAACCGGATCAGGTCCGGGGACTGGAAGGGGTACACGGGCAAGCCGATCAAGAACGTCATCAACGTCGGCATCGGCGGATCCGACCTCGGCCCGGTGATGGCGTACGAGGCGCTGCGCCACTACAGCGACCGGGACATGACGTTCCGGTTCGTGTCCAACGTGGACTCCACCGACTTCGAGGAGGCGGTGCGGGACCTGTCCGCGGACGAGACGCTGTTCATCATCTCCTCCAAGACGTTCGGCACGCTGGAGACGCTGACCAACGCGACGTCCGCGCGGGACTGGGTCGTCTCGGCTCTGGGGTCGTCGGATTCGGTGGCGAAGCACTTCGTCGCGGTGTCGACCAACGCCGAGCGGGTCGCGGCGTTCGGCATCGACACGGCGAACATGTTCGGCTTCTGGGACTGGGTCGGCGGCAGGTACTCGATGGACTCCGCGATCGGCCTGTCCACCATGGTGGCGATCGGGCCCGAGGGGTTCGAGGAGATGCTGGCCGGGTTCCACGACATGGACGAGCACTTCCGCACCGCGCCGCTGGAGCGGAACCTGCCGGTGCTGATGGGCCTGCTCGCGGTCTGGTACCGCGACTTCTTCGGCCTGCAGACCTACGGCGTGATGCCGTACGACCAGTACCTCAAGCGGTTCCCCGCCTACCTGCAGCAGCTCACGATGGAGTCCGACGGCAAGCACGTCACGCTGGCCGGCGAGCACGTCTCCTACGACACCGGGGCGGTCTTCTGGGGCGAGCCGGGCACCAACGGCCAGCACAGCTTCTACCAGCTCATCCACCAGGGCACCACGATCATCCCTGTCGACCTGATCGGCTTCGGCAAGACGCTGAACCCGCTGCGCGACCACCACGACATCCTGTCCTCCAACGTGTTCGCGCAGGCGCAGGCGCTCGCCTTCGGGAAGACGGAGGCCGAGGTGCGAGCGGAGGGGACGCCGGACGACGTGGTTCCGCACCGGGTGATGGAGGGGAACAGGCCGTCGAACGTGCTGCTTGCCGAGGTGCTGACGCCCCGGGTGCTCGGCACGCTCGTCGCGCTCTACGAGCACAGCGTGTTCACCCAGGGAGCGATCTGGGACATCGACTCGTTCGACCAGTGGGGTGTCGAGCTCGGCAAGGTGCTGGCGGTCAAGATCATCCCCGAGCTGACCAGCGAGGCCGAGCCCGCGCTCGACCACGACTCCTCGACCAACGCGCTCATCCGCAAGTACCGCTCGCTCAAGGCGCGTCTTTAACTGGAAGGACCGACCATGCCAACTGAAAACCCGATGCAGCTCGGGATGATAGGGCTCGGCCGGATGGGTGCCAACCTCGTCCGCCGGCTGATGCGCGACGGCCACCACTGCGTGGTCTACGACGTGAACCCCGACGCGGTCAAGGGCCTGGAGGCGGAAGGCGCTACCGGCGCGGAGAGCCTCGCGGACTTCGTGGCCAAGCTGGACAAGCCGCGCAACATCTGGGTCATGATCGCGGCCGGCTACGTGCAGCAGACCCTGGACCAGCTGCGCCAGTTGCTGGACGCCGACGACGTCGTCATCGACGGCGGGAACTCCTACTACCGGGACGACATCCCCCGGGCCGCGGAGCTGAAGAAGGCCGGCATCCACTTCATCGACTGCGGGACCAGCGGCGGCGTCTGGGGCCTGGAGCGCGGCTACTGCCTGATGATCGGCGGCGAGGACGCGCCGGTGCAGCGGCTGAGCCCGATCTTCCTGACGATCGCGCCCGGCAAGGGCACCGCCGAGCCCACCCCGGGCCTTGCTCCGGGGGGAACGGCCGAGCAGGGCTACCTGCACTGCGGGCCGCCCGGCGCGGGGCACTTCGTCAAGATGGTGCACAACGGCATCGAGTACGGCATGATGGCCGCGATCGCCGAGGGCCTGTCGGTCATCAGGTCCGCGGATATCGGCCTGCACCAGGACGAGATCGACGCGGAGACCACGCCGCTGCGCGACCCCTGGGCCTACCAGTACGACATCGACGTGAGCCAGGTGGCCGAGGTGTGGCGCCGGGGCTCGGTGATCAGCTCCTGGCTGATCGACCTGACCGCCGCCGCCTTCGCCAAGTCCTCCGACCTGGCGGGGTTCAGCGGGCGGGTGTCCGACTCCGGCGAGGGCCGGTGGACCGTGCTGGCCGCGGTGGACGAGGGCGTGCCCGCCTCGGTGATCGCCGCCTCGCTGTACGAGCGGTTCGACTCGCGCGACAACGGCGAATTCACCTGGAAGGTACTGTCCGCGCTGCGCTCGGAGTTCGGCGGGCACATGGAGAAGAAGGCGCAATGAGCACCAAGGACGGAGAGCCGCGGCCGGAGAACCACGTCGTCGTGCTGTTCGGCGCGACCGGGGACCTGGCCAAGCGCAAGCTGCTGCCGGGCTGGTTCCACCTGTACGCGGCCGGCCTGCTGCCGAAGGAGTTCCGGATCATCGGGTCGGCGCCGCCCGGCGCGGCCATGACCGACGATCAGTTCCGGGAGCGCGCCAGGGAATCGTGCGCCGAATTCTGCATCACCAAGCCCACCGACTCGCACTGGCCGGAGTTCGTCAAGCACCTGTCGTTCGCGGCCGCCGAGCCCGGCAACGCCGGCGAGCTTGTCGAAGCGGTCCAGCGGGCCGAGAAGGAGATCGGCGGGACGCCTGGGCGGCTGTACCACCTGGCCATCCCGCCGGTCGCGTTCCCCTCGGTGGTGGGCATGCTCGGCGACTCCGGGCTGGCTCGCGGGGCGAGGGTCATCATCGAGAAGCCGTTCGGCACCGACCTGGAGTCAGCCCGGGCGCTGAACGAGGCGGTCCACAAGGTCTTCGACGAGTCGCAGGTCTTCCGCATCGACCATTTCCTCGGCAAGGAATCGGTCGACAACATCCTCGCCTTCCGGTTCGCGAACGGGCTGTTCGAGCCGGTCTGGAACCGCTCGCACATCCGGTACGTGCAGATCGACGTGCCGGAGACGCTGTCGATCGAGGGGCGGGCCGCCTTCTACGACGCGACCGGCGCCTACCGAGACATGGTGGTGACCCACCTGTTCCAGGTGCTCGCGTTCATAGCCATGGAGCCGCCGGTGTCGCTGAGCGCCGGCCCGCTGCGGGACGAGAAGTTCAAGGTGTACCAGGCACTGCGGCCGCTCGAGGTCCGGCACGTGGTGCGCGGGCAGTACGAGGGGTACCTCTCCGAGCCCGGGGTCGCGCCCGGCTCGCAGACCGAGACCATGGTCGCGGTGCGCGCCGAGGTGGAAAACTGGCGCTGGCATGGAGTGCCGTTCTTCCTGCGCTCGGGCAAGGCCATGGCCGCCGGGCGGCAGGTCGTGACGCTCGGCTTCCACGAGCCGCCGACCCGGATGTTCCGGGTGCACCGCCGGGACATCCCGACCGGCCGGATGAACGAGATCGTCATCGACTTCGCGGACCCGGGCTCGATCACCACCGAGTTCCTAGCCAAGATCCCCGGCCCGGAGCTGAGCCTGGGCCACGCCACGATGACGTTCAAGTACGAGGACTCGTTCGTCCAGGCGAACGCGCTCGAGGGCTACGAGCACCTGATCCTGCAGGCGATGATCGGCGACCAGACGCTGTTCACCCGGTCGGACTCGATCGAGCGGCTATGGGAGATCTCCGAGCCGCTGCTGAAGGACCCGCCGCCGGTCGAGCCGTACCCGAAGGGTTCGTGGGGCCCGGCATCGGTCAACCGGTTTGTGGAGCCCTACCGCTGGCACCTGTCCAACCACTGAGGTCCTGGCGGATGGACAGGCGGCCGCGGGACATCACGCCGATTCGCTGTGCCCGGCGTACGACCGTGCTGTCGTGGCTGACCAGGACGAGCGTCAGCCTGCGCTCACGCCAGAGCGTGTCGAGCAGGCCGATGATCTCGTCCCTGGTGTCCTCGTCCAGGTTTCCTGTCGGCTCGTCGGCCAGCAGCACGCTGGGCTCCTTGACCAGGGCCCGGGCGATCGCCACCCGCTGCTGCTGGCCGCCGGACAGCTCGCCAGGCAGGTGCTGCGCCCGGTCGCCGAGGCCCACGCTGTCCAGCGCCTCGGCCACCCGGATGCGCCGGTGCTTGCCGTGAATGCCCAGCGGGATGAGGGCCGCCTCGACGTTCTCGTGCGCACTCAGCGTGGGCACCAGGTTGAAGGTCTGGAAGACGAAGCCGAACGAGCTCGCCCGCACCTTGCGCACCTGGGCCTCCGCGATCGCGGCCAGGTCCCGGCCGGCGAACTCCACCTGGCCTCTGGTCGGCCGGTCCAGGCCGCCGAGGATCTGCAGCAGCGTGGTCTTGCCGTGGCCGGTCTTCCCCTGCACGGCAAGCCACTCGCCGGCCAGGATGTCCAGGTCCAGGTCGTGCACGGCGGGGATCTCGCGGCCGCCCTTGCGGTAGATCTTGCTCACCCCGGACAGCCGGTACAAGACGGCGCTGTCTGTCGTTTCCATGTGTCATGTCCTCCTAAGCGACCTTGGCCAGCGCGGCGGCGGGCCTGAGCCGGGCCGCGCGCCAGCCGCCGAACGATCCGGCGAGCAGCCCGCCCGCGATGGCCAGCAGCACGGCGAGGACGATCGCGCCGATCGTCACCGACGCCGACATGGGCACCGAGACGATCGAGTGGCCGCCCGGCTGGCCGCCGATCAACGTCGCGCCGCCGCCGGCGCCCGCGCCCACGACCTGGGTCTGCGGGGTGAAGGAGCCGCCCGCCGAGGGGACGGCCTCGGACAGGGTGGGCGCGATCTTGTCGATGATCGCCACCCCGGCGAAGCCGAGACCGACGCCGATCAGCCCGCCGACGATGCCGGTGCCGACCGACTCGCCGAGGACCTGGCCGACGATCCTGCTGCCGCGCCAGCCCAGGGCCTTGAGCGTGCCGAATTCGGGCACCCGGCGGGCCACGGCCGCCATCGTCAGCAGGCTGGCCACGGCGAACGCCGCGATCAGCACGAGCGCGGAAAGCCACTTGCCGAGCGCGCCGGCCAGCCTGGCCGCGCTCGCCGCGGACCCGGTGACCTCGCTGGCCAGGTCGGCGGAGCTAGTGACGGTGGCCTGCGGCAGCAGGCGCTGGATCTCCTTCTGCACGGCGGGGACGGCGGCGGCCGTTGCCGCGGTCACGTAGGCCGTGTCGACCTTGCCCCTCATCGACTTACCCGTGCTCGGGTCGGCGGTCAGCGCCTGCGCCCGGGCGAGCGGGATGTACATGTCCGGCGGGCTGCCGGACTGGGGCTGGCTGACCAGGCCGATGACGGTGAACCTGGTGCCGCCGATCGTGGTCGCCGAGCCGACCTTGATGCCGTGAGACGCCGCGTAGCCGGCGTCGACGAGGGCCACGTCCGCGTTGTCGTCGGCGGCGGTGAACGCGCGGCCGCTGGTCAGCCTGGCATTGCTCAGCGGGCCGAGGCTGGGACGGGAGATGTCCGTCCCGTCCACGGTGAACGAGGTGGGCGGCTGGATAGTCGGGCTGGAGGCGGACGGAAGCACGACCCGGTTGTCGGTGAGCAGGAGCCCGCCCGCCGCGGCCGACACGTCGTGCAGCCCGGCGATCCGCGCGACCTGCGCCTGGGTGAGTACCCCGGTATCGCCGAGGGCCAGGGCGTCGACCGTGCCGCTCGTGTAGCACTTGCCGTCGAGGCAGATCTCGGCGCGCGGGCCGCCGCCTGCCGCGCCCTGTCCGCCGGGCACGCCGCTGGTGCCCGGTCCGCCGATGGACCTGACGGGCAGGGTCCCCGGCTTGGTCGTGACGGTGAGGTCGGTGCCGATGCCGTAGAGCGCCTGGAGCACCTTGGCCTGCGCGGCCCGCACCCCGGACGACGCGCCGATGACCGTGATGACCAGCCCGATGCCGAGGGCAAGGCCGAGGGCGACGAAGATGGCCTGCCGCATTCTCCGGCGCAGCTCGCGCCTGAGGTAGGTGAGGAAGAACATGGCGGCAGGTCTACGCGGCCTCCCGTTGCGCGGTGGTGACACCAGGTGTAACTCGCGTGCAACCCGCCGGGCGGCAGGCTTCATGGCCACGACGACACCGCCCAGGAGGAAGCGCGCTCATGAAGCTCGACGACGCCAGCTTGATGCACGGCGAGGTGGCGGCGGGCCAGGCCGTCGGGACAATAACCTCCGCTACCCGGAGTACCTTTTCCGGCGAAATCTGACCTGCCGGACCAAAGCGTTACCGTAGAATCGCCCGAAGCTCGGTCCTCTTGGGCCATACTGGCCTGGCCTGGGCGGGCTTCGGCGGGATTGTCGGCGCCCAGGCATCCGGTGGCGCAGGAGGGGATCCAGGCGTGTCCATCAAGAGCACGATCATGGCGGCCGTAGCGACGCTTACTCTGGCTGGCGGCCTGGCCGCGGCCGCATCGGTTCCGGCGAACGCGGCCACCCGGCCGTGCGGCCAGACCTGCGTCGCGCTGTTCAGCCTGGCGAACAGCTCCGCCGTCATGGACGATCCGGGCGGGGAGGAGACCGGTGCCCCGCTCGTCACGTACCCCGCCAGCGGCGGGTATCCGGGGGAAGACTTCGCGCTGAACGACGAGGACCTGGTGGCCCAGTACTACCAGGCCGGCCTGGTCTCCGAGGGTGTGGCGATGAACTACGGCTGCGACCCGGGCGTCGACTTTCTCACCTGCCCGGCCGGATCGGTAAATGACTGGGCGTTCGAGATCGCGTACACGCCCTACGGTGCTCCAACCGGGGAGTGCGTGGGAGTCGGCTCCGTCGCGGCCCAGGGCACGGTGGTTTCCCTTCAGCCGTGCGGAGTGGACTCCCACACCCTCTGGATCGCGAGTTCGTCGTGGCTGCAGACCTTCAGTCCCGCCACCCCGCTCATCTCCGCCACCGACACCGACTTCACCGCTCCGTACGTGCTCACCGACGACGGGACGGTCAACGGGCTGCCGTTCGAGCATCAGCTTGAGACCTCGCAGCTGGTGACCAACGCCGCCGGGCAGGTAACCGGCAGCCAGCTGTGGGGCGCAAGCGCCGGCACCCTGGCCGTTTCACCACTGACCGTCGGCACCACCAGCCTGCCGGATGCCATCGACACCGAGGCCTACACCGCGTCGCTGGCCGCGTACGGCGGCGCGGTGCCGTATACCTGGTCGGTCGTGGCCGGTTCGCTGCCACCGGGACTGACCCTGGACGGCTCGACCGGGGTGATCTCCGGCACGCCGACGTCGTTCGGCACCTACGACTTCACGGTGAGCGTCACCGACACCGCCATTCCCCCGGTCCCGCAATTGAACCTTCCGGCGATTCCGTCGGTGACGGTCAGCCAGGCGCTGTCGATCGTGGTGAAGCCGGCACCGCTGATCATCACCACCACCAGCCTGCCCGCGGCCACCGGGGGTCAGCCGTACTCCGCTACGCTCGCCGCCACCGGCGGGATCACGCCGTACACGTGGTCGGTGAGCGCCGGGTCGCTGCCGCCAGGGCTGACCCTCAACCCATCGAGCGGAACGATCTCCGGCACCCCGGACGTGACCGGCACCTATGACTTCACGGTCACGGTGACCGACTCCGAGAACCCGGCGATGACGACCAGCCAGGCCTTGTCGATCTCGGTGAGCGGCCCGGTGATCACCTCGTTGCGCCCGGCCAGCGGCCCGGCCTACGGTGACACGCCGGTGACGATCACCGGGACCGGCCTGTCCTGCCCGGCGGGCCAGGTGCGATGCCGGGTCAGCGTCACCTTCGGCGGGAAACCGGGCGTGGTCGAGGTCGTCCGGGCCACTGAGATCCTCATGGTCAACCCGGCCGGCACCGGAACGGTGACCGTCACCGTCACCGTCGGCGGCGTGTCCAGCCAGGCCACCGCGGCCACCGATTTCACCTACCGGGGCTTCATTTTCTGACCCGGGGAATCCAGCCCGGCTCAATCGGAGCCGGGAGCCGTGCCGTCGTGACGCCGTCTGCCGGGAGGATGGCCGCCCGGCGGCGGCCGGCGCAAGTCCCGCTGGCACCGACCGCAGGGGCGTAGGCGGTGTAACCCGGGTGCAACGGGGGGCGGGGCATGATGGGAGGGGACGGTGCTGGGCATGGCGGGCGGAGGTGGTTCTGGCCGTGCGGGTGCTGGTTATCGAGGACGACGGCGAGCTGGCCGAGGCGATCGGGGCCGGGCTGCGGCAGGAGCGGATGGCCGTGGACGTGGCCTTCGACGGGGCGGCCGGGCTCGAGCGTGCGCTGGTCACCGACTACGACGTGATCGTGCTGGACCGGGACCTGCCGGGGCGGCACGGGGACGAGGTGTGCGCGGAGCTGGTGCGGGCGGGGTGCCGCAGCCGGGTGCTGATGCTGACGGCGGCGGGCACGGTGGAGGACCGGGTCGATGGGCTGGGCCTCGGCGCCGACGATTACCTGCCGAAGCCGTTCGCGTTCGCCGAGCTCGTGGCGCGGTTGCGGGCGCTGCTGCGCCGGGCGCAGCCGCCGCTCGCCCCGGTGCTGAGCTGCGGTGACCTGCGGCTGGACCCGGCGCGGCGGGTCGCGAGCCGGAACGGGCGGGTGCTTGACCTGGGGCCGAAGGAGTTCGGCGTGCTGGAACTGCTGCTGGCCGCCCAGGGCCGGGTGGTGCCCGCCGAGGAACTGCTTGAGAGGGTGTGGGACGAGATGGCCGACCCGTTCACGACGGCGGTCAAGGTGACGATCAGCCGGCTGCGCCGCAAGCTCGGGGACCCGCCGGTGATCGAGACCCTCGCCCAGGCCGGCTACCGGATTCCGGCATGACCGCCGCGTCGCGGTGGCCGCGGCGGCCACGGCGCACGGTGCGGCTGCGGCTGACCGTGCTCTACCTCGGGCTGTTCCTCGCCTCGGCCGCGTGCCTGCTCGTCATCACCTATTTCCTGGTCGCGCAGCAGCTGCCGAACCCGGTCACGTACAGCGGCGGGGGTACGGCAGGCGGCAGCACCGAGATCGTCACCCGCGCGTCGGGGCTCCCCGTGGCGTGCAATTTCTCCGTCCAGCAGGCGCCGCCCGGCCCACAGCAGATCGTCGCCTGCCAGGACGGCATCCAGACCGAGCAGGCGGGGCTGCGCCACGACACGCTGGACGGGCTGCTGATCGAGTCCGGGATCGCGCTCGGCATCATGGCGGTGGTCTCGGTGGGCCTGGGCTGGCTGATGGCCGGGCGGGTACTGAGCCCGCTGCGCACGATCACCGCAGCGGCCCGCCGGGTTTCGGCCCGCAGCCTGCACCAGCGGATCGCGATGACCGGCCCGGACGACGAGCTCAAGGAACTCGGGGACACCTTCGACCGGCTGCTCGGCAGGCTCGAGGCCTCGTTCCGGGCCCAGCGCCAGTTCGTCGCGCACGCCTCGCACGAGCTGCGCACCCCGCTGGCCCGCCAGCGGACGCTGCTGGAGGTGGCGCTGCGCGACCAGCAGGCGACACGAGCCTCGCTGCGCGCCGCCTGCGAGCGGGCGCTGGCCGCGGGCGAGCAGCAGGAGCGGCTCATCGCGGCGCTGCTCACGCTGGCGCGCAGCGAGCGCGGCCTGGACCGGTTCGAGCCGGTCGACCTGGCCGCCGTCGCGGCCGAGGCGCTGGCCGCCCAGCGTGACGACGCGGCGGCCCGCGGCCTGGTCGTCGCGGCCGGCCTGGCGCCCGCTCCCGCGCTCGGCGAGCCAGGGCTGGCCGAGCGCCTGATCGCGAACCTGATCGACAACGCGGTCAGGTACAACGTTTCCGGCGGCCGGGTGGAGATCGGCACCGGACAGCGGGACGGCCGCGCGTTCCTCACGGTCAAGAACACCGGCCCGGTCATCCCGCCGGACCAGCTCGGCCGGCTCTTCCGGCCGTTCCAGCGGCTGGACCCGGCCCGCGGCGCGGGCGGGGACGAGCGGGGGCTCGGGCTGGGGCTGGCGATCGTGAGCGCGATCGCGGCGGCGCACGGGTCGGAACTGCGCGCGGCGACACGGACGGGCGGCGGGCTGGCGGTCACGATCGCGTTCCCGCCGCTGCCGCCGGGGATGCCGGCGGACGCGGCCGCGGGCCGGGAGGCGGTGCTCGTCTAACCGGGGTCCCGGCCCAGGACGCGAGCCGCGGGCCAGAATGGACCCATGGCGTCGGTCGTGTTCGTGGTCAACCAGGGGCTGGTCCGCGACCGGCGCGGGCTGGCGCGCAGGTGCCTGGCGGCGGCGGAGGCGGGGGGCTTCCGGGCCACGTTCGCGGAGACCAAGAGCGCGGCGGACGGGCTGCGGGTGGTCCGCGAGGCGGTGGCGGCGGGGGCGGAGCTCGTGGTCGCGGTCGGCGGGGACGGGACCGTGCGGACCTGCGCGCAGGCACTGGAGGGCACCGGGGTGCCGCTGGCGATCGTGCCGCTCGGGACCGCGAACCTGGTCGCGCGGGAGCTCGGGATGCCGGGCAAGACCGGCGCCGCGGTCCGGGCCGGGTTCGGCGGCAAGGACCGGCCGATCGACCTGGCCCGCGTGGAAGACGCGGGAAACACGGGCCAGGACGGGGTGGTGTTCGCGGCCATGGCGGGGATCGGGCTGGATGCGGCGGTGGTGGGGGCGGCCCGGGGGTACGGGAAGCGGCGGTTCGGGTGGGTGGCCTACCTGGCGGCGGGGGTTCGGCACCTGGGGTGGGCGGAGCGGGAGTTCACCGTGCGGCTGGATCACCAGACCGTGGTGCGGCGGCGGGCGCGGTGCGTGGTCGTGGCGAACGTGGGGCTGCTGCCCGGGGGGTTCCGGCTGCTGCCGGAGGCAGGGGTGGACGACGGGTGGCTCGACGTGGGGATCCTGGCGCCGTCCGGGGGGATGGCGTGGGCCGGCGTGGCCGGCCGGGTACTGGCGCGCAGGCGGGGGGCGCATCGGTCGCTGGAGCGGTTCCGGGCACGGCACGTGCAGGTCGGCGCCGGGGAGGAACTGCCGCGGCAGGTCGACGGCGAGGTTATCGCGCCGGGGCGGACGCTGACCGTGTCGATCCGGCCGGGGGCGCTTGTGATCAGGCAGCCTCGGTGAGGCGGGGTGCTTACGTGATCTGAGCGGTGCCGCCGGCCCGGATGCCCGCGTTGCGGAGGCGGGCGGCGTTGTCGCGGTCCAGGGCGTCGTAGGCGGCGGTCTCTTCGGGGTAGGACTGGCTGCGCTCGCCCGCGGCGGCGCCCCGGGCCAGCGCGGCCGGGTCGACGTCGGCGCGGTAGACGAACGTGGCGTTGCCCCGCAGGACCGGGTGCCACCGGCCGAGCCGGACCCGGAGCGACACGGTGGCCACCCCGCCGGCGTTGCGGACCACGACCTCGCGGCCGGGGTCGACGCCGCCGGCGCAGGAGTAGACCGCCCGCGCCGCGGCCATGCCGGAACCGCAGGATGCGGTCAGCCCGGCGCCGCGCTCGTAGGTGCGGACGAAGACCTCCTCGGCGGCGAGCGGGAGCAGCACGGACAGGTTGGCCCCGGCCGGGAAGACGTCGCGGCGGGCCGCCACCCGCTCCCCCATCGCCACCAGGCCGGCCTCGGCGTAGTCCTCGACGACCGCGACAAGGTGCGGGTTCGGCACCGTCACGGCGGTGAACGTGAGCGCCGGGTGAAGTTCGGGCAGGCCCGCCTTGATCAGCGGGCTGCGGCCGGCCACCACGGGGACGTCGAAGGCGACCGCGGGCTGCTCGAGCACGACCTGCTCGACGCCCTGCACCGTCGCCGGGCCGCGCCGGACCGTGTACTCGGCCTGGCCGCTGCGGATCACGGCGGCGTCGGCGCCACGCCGGTCGAGCACCACCCGGCCCAGGCAGCGCATGCCGTTGCCGCAGAACTCGGCGGCCGAGCCGTCCGGGTTGAAGAACCAGGCCTCGGGCACCGGCAGGCTCGCGTCGTGGAAGTAGACGCCGTCGCCGCCGAACGCGCCCGCCCGGTCGCACAGGTTGCGGACGAACGAGCCGAGCTCGGCGTCGGACGCGAAGTCGCTCGGGCGCAGGTCGGTGACGAAGATGTCGTTCCTCGACCCGTGCGCGTTCAGGATCTCGGCCATCGCTGGCCCAGCTTAGTTGACGGAGCCCAGCCGGGCGTCAGGGCCGTCCTAGCCGACCAGGCGGGCGCCGCAGGCCTCCAGCCAGGGGGCCGGGGCCTGGGCAGCCGGCGGCGGGCAGTCGTTCGCCACGGTGAACCCGTTCACCCTGCCGTCCGCCCTGCCGTTCATGCTGCCGTTCATGCTGGCGTTCACCGGCGGCGCGAAGGCGGGGTAGGTGGAGAAGCGCATCCCGCCGGCGCAGTTCCGCAGCGCGACCTTGGCCCGGTCGAGCATGTTGGTCGGCAGGTTCCACAGCGGGAACCAGCGCACGTCGGGCGAGGTGGGCTCGCCCTCCCAGCCGGAGGAGGCGAGGAAGAAGGCGATCCGCCCGCTGCCCGACACGTCGTGCATGACGTGGGCGAGCGAGACGTTCTCCGGGCCGATGAGGATTCCCGCCTCGTCCTGGGCGACCCGGATCGCCGTCTCGACGATCGTCTCCCTGTCGGCAAGCTGACCCGACGGCGGCTCGTACGCACCGTCGCCGTAGCCGGTGTTGGCGCGTTCCCGCAACAAGATCCTGTCGCCCGCGGTCAGCAGGAGGATGACGTCCACGACGACCCTGCGCCGGGGCGCGGTGACCTCGCCGCCGGCCTGCACGGTCGTGGTTTCGTCGGCTCTGCCCATAGTTTCGCCTCGCCGCCCACCCCTACCCGTATCCCGGGCCCCTGCCCGGCGCATCTATGTTTCATACGCACTGCCCGGGATAGAGCACGCTACCTCCGGTGGCTTGTGGATCGCCATGTGTACAAGGCCGGGGAACCTGTGGATGCACGCTGCGCGCCGGCGCCCTGGTTGTGGACACCGGGGGACGCCGTCCTTGGCAGGCCTGCCGCGGGGGCTGTGGAGAGGCCGCCGCACATGTGGACGACGGGAGCCCGGATTGTTATCGATGACTTTGGCCGCCGGGGGTCGTCTTCACCGACGGCGAGGTCACGCTCCATCTCGGGGGCGAGCGTGACCCCGCGGCCGGGCGATAGGCTGCCGGTGAAATCGGGCGGCGACGGCGGGAGGTCACGATGCCACTGTTTTCCGGGCAGCAGGGTCAGGGCGGGGAGATATGGGAGCCGCAGGCGGCCGACGGCAGGCTCGCCCAGACGGCGGGCGCCAACGAGGCGGGCGTGTTCACCTCCGACCTCTCGGTCTCGGAGTACGTGCTGCTCGGCGAGGCGGGCTTCGAGCCGCTCGGGTTCGTCGTCGGCTCCTCGATCTACCACGTCGGGCTGCAGATCGGGCGCTGGAACAAGAACCAGGAGCTGACGGTCCTCACCCAGGCCATGTACAACGCCAGGGAGCTGGCGATGGCCCGGATGCGGGCCGAGGCCGACCACCTGTCCGCCGACGGCATCGTCGGCGTGCAGCTGCGGATGCAGATGTACTCGTGGGGGCAGAACTGCCTGGAGTTCGTGTCGACGGGGACCGCGGTGCGGCACCTGGCCGGGCAGGGCACGCACCGGGCGCCCGACGGGCGGGCGTTCACCTCCGACCTGTCCGCGCAGGACTTCTTCCGGCTGCTCGCGGCCGGCGCGGTGCCGGTGTCCTTCGTGCTGGGCACGTGCGTGTACCACATCGCGCACCAGGGCGTTCTGCAGTCGCTGCGCCAGGTGGGGCAGAACCAGGAGATGCTGCAGTTCACCCAGGGCGTGTACGAGGCGCGCGAGCTCGCGCTCGCGCGGATGCAGGTGGAGGCGGCCGCGACCCGGTCCTCCGGCATCGTGGGCGTGACGGTCGAGGTCAAGAACCACGTGTGGGGTGAGCACGCGACCGAGTTCCTCGCCACCGGGACCGCGGTGCGCCGGCTCGCCGCCGAGCACAAGCTGCCGGATTCCTCGCCCAAGCCCACGTTCACGCTCGGCCTGGACAAGTGATCATGCGGATCCAGGTGACGTTCGACGCGGCGGACCCGGAGAAGCTCGCCGGGTTCTGGGGGCTGGCGCTCGGCTACGTGCCCGAGCCGCCGCCTGAGGGGTTCGCCAGCTGGGAGGAGTTCGCCGCGGACGCGGGGATACCGGAGTCGGAGTTCGGCGCGCAGGCCTCCCGGGTCGACCCGGCCGGGGTCGGGCCGCGGCTGTACTTCCAGCGGGTGCCGGAAGCCAAGACCGCGAAGAACCGGGTGCACCTCGACATCAGCGTGGCCGACCGCGGGGTCCGGGGCGAGCACCGCAAGCGGCTGGTCAGCGAGCACGTGGAGCGGCTCTTCCAGGCCGGGGCCACCCTGGCCTGGACCAACGACGACGCCCGCGGCGACTCGGTGGTCCTGTACGACCCGGAGGGCAACGAGTTCTGCGTGCACTGACCTCCGGGGTCAGGCGGGGGTGGCCCCGGCTTCGCGGCGGACGGCGCGGGCGGCGAGGAGCCAGTAGACGAGGGCGCCGACCACGATGCCGAGGGCCCAGCTGAAGTCGCCGCCGGCCAGGCCGGGGAAGTGGTTGGAGATCGGGCCGGTGTAGGGCGGCTCGGCGAACGCGGCGTTGATCCACATCAGCGCGGCCACCATGCCGACCACCTGGGCGATCACCCCCGGCCAGTGGACGCCGCCGTTGCGCCAGTACAGCCCGCCGCCCGAAGACTGCAGCGCCTGCGGATCGTAGCGGCGGCCGCGCAGCAGGTAGTCGGTGATCAGGATGCCGAACCAGGGCGCCAGCCACACCACGATGTAGAGCAGGAACCCGGAGAAGTCGGCGTAGAAGTTCCCGTGGAACAAGATGATGCCGACCACCACGGCGCAGACCACGGTGTCGATGATGACCGCGCCCCAGCGCCGGATCGGCAGGCCGAGCGCCTGCAGCGTGACGCCGGAGGAGTACATGTCGATGGTGTTGATCGACAGCAGCTGGAAGATCGCGAAGATCAGGAACGGGGTCACGAACCAGGCCGGGAACGACTCGGGCACGCCGATCTGGGCGATCCCCACCGTCTTCTTCGTGATCGTGTACGCGAGCACGCCGAGCAGTTCGAGGATGACGGACGGGATCGCGCCGCCCAGCGTCGCCGCCCAGAACGTGCGGGACGCCCGGGTGGTCCGCGGCAGGTACCTGGAGTAGTCGTTGCCGTTCTCGGTCCAGCCGAGGCCGCCGACCGAGATGAGCAGGACCAGCGCGGTTGTCCAGACCGCGAACGAGACCGGCTTGGCGTGGAAGGTCGACAGGTGCAGCTTGTCGAAGGTGAACCCGGCGAGCACGGCGAAGAACACGATGAATATGTAGGCCAGGTAGCGCAGGATCTTGCTGATCGTGGCGTGGCCGAGCAGCGGGACGATCATCTGCAGCAGCGCGGCGAGGATGATGACGACGATCTTGGCCGGGCCGTCGAGCGTCGTGCCGTGCAGGGAGAACAGCAGGATGACGGTGGCGACGACGAAGTAGATGCCCTCGATCTCGAAGCCGACCTGGGTGAACCAGTTGAACAGCGCCACCAGCCGGTTCCCGTTCTGCCCGAACGGCGCGCGGCTCACCATGAACGCCGTGGTGCCCGTCTTGGGACCCTGCAGGCTGGCCCAGCCGAGCAGCGTGTAGAACAGGTTGCCGATCACGATGGCGGCGATCGCCTGCGCGACCGTCAGGCCGAAGGTCATGATCAGCGTGCCGTAAAACAGGAACTCCACGTTGAATACGGCGCCGGCCCATAGCCAGAACAATCCGGCCGGCCGCATCTTGCGTTCGGCATCGGGAATCAGGTCGATGCCGCGCTGCTCGATCTTGAACGCGGCGTATCCGCTCGCCTGGTCCGCCGACCCTTCGCCATAGCTGCCTGCGACGATGTCGCCACTCATCTGGCCCTCCAGGGCGGAAGCTGTTGTCGTGCCCGGCGCCCACGATCCTGCTCGCCTTTAGTAAAGATCGGGTTTCGGTTATGTAATGAACTGCTACTTCTCCGTGATATCCGCGAGACCTTCTTTGCCGTTATGGCCCCCGGGTGCTCGCGCATGGCGATGCCGATGATGCATTTGGTGATACTGGTGGTGCGTATGGCGATACCGGGGAATCGGCGGGGAATCGCCCACTACGATGCCTGAATACCGGGCCGTGCTGCACGTGCATCAGGTGCCAAGGGGAGAGGCTTTCAACGTGGTCACGCAGGGTGCCGGGACGCCCTCGCGTACGCCCATGACGCTGTCCGGGATAATCCCGCTGCTCTCGGACACCTACCAGCCGCGCCCGGAGACGGGGCCAGACCTGGCCCTGCGACCCGGCGAGACGGTGGTGCTGACCGCGCGGGGCGGTACCGGCAAGACAGAACTCGCCGCGGAGTTCGCGCATGCCAGGCTGCAGGACGTCGAGGTGCTTGTCTGGGTCGCCGCCACCGGCCGGGACGCCATCCTGTCCGGCTTCGCCCTGGCGGCCAACGCGGTCGGCGCGGCCGACCTGTCGCTGGGCGCGCAGGCCGCCGCGGCCCGCTTCGTGGCCTGGCTCACCCGGACCAGGCGGTCGTGGGCGCTGGTCATCGATGACCTGCGCGACGCGGCCGACATCGACGGCCTGTGGCCGGCCGGCCCGGCCGGCCAGGTGGTCGTGACCACGCGGCTGCCTGCCCCGGCCATCCAGGAGGCGTTCGGGCTGGCCGGCGGCCTGCGCGTCGTCCCGGTCGGCGGGTTCAGCCGGCGGGAGGCCATGTCGTATCTGACCGGGCGGCTCGTCGACCATCCCGACCAGCGGATCGAGGCGCTCGACCTCGGCGAGGACCTCGGCGCCCTGCCGCTGAGCATGGCCCAGGCCGCCGCCGTGATGACCGTCGACGGGCTGGGCTGCCGGGACTACCGGGCCCGGCTGGGCGAGCGGCGCGGGCACATGCGCACCGTCGCGGACGTGCCGGACACCGTCCTTGCCGCCTGGTCGCTCGCCGCCGAGGCCGCGGACGAGCTTCCGCCCGCCGGGCTGGCCTGGCCGACCCTCGCGCTGGCCGCCGTGCTCGGCGCGCACGGGATCCCCGGCGCGGTGCTGACCTGCCCGGCCGCGTGCGGCTACGTCACCGGCCTGCCGAGCATGGCCGGCCAGGGCTCGGTCCGCGCCGCGCTGGCCAACCTGGCGCGGGTCGGCCTGGTCGGCATCGACCTCGCGAGCCCGGTCCGCACGGTGCGGATGCACCCGAGCGTCCGGGCGGCCGTGCTTGCCTACCTGACGCAGGCCGACCTCGAGCAGGTCATCCGGGCCGCGGCGGACGCGCTGATCCAGGTCTGGCCGGAGTCGGACGCGGTCGCGCCCGTCCGGGGCGCGACGTTCGAGGCGACGGCGCTGCGGGGCGAGGAGCTCGAGGCGCTCGAGCTGCAGGCCACGCTGCGCGACTGCGCCGCCGCGCTCGGCTCGGCCCCCGGCGCAGAAAGGGCGCTGTGGCAGCCGGAGGTCCACCCGCTGCTGCTGCGCCAGGGCGCCAGCCTGGAGGGCAGCGGGCTGACCGAGTCGGCGATCGCCTACTGGCAATCGGTGGTCGCCGCCGGCACCCGGCTGCTCGGGCCGGGGGACGAGACGACGCTGATGGCCAGGGACCGGCTCGCGGCCGGCTACGAGGCGGCAGCCCGTCACGGCGACGCCCTCGCCATGTTCCAGCAGGCCCTGGCGGAAAGGGAAGGCGGCAAGGGCGCCGAGCATCCGGACACGATCGCCGCCCGCGGGCGCCTGGCCCACGCCTTCGCCAGCGCCGGCCGGCCTGCCGAGGCCGTCGAACTGTACGAGCAGGCGGCCGTCGAGGCAGGCCGGCGCCTCGGTCCCGTGCACCCGGTCACCTTGTCCACCCGGGCCGGCCTGGCCGGGGCGTACCAGGCCGCGGCCAGGGGCAAGGACTCGATCGCCGCCTTCGGCCTGCTCGCCGGCGACACCGAGCGGCTGCTCGGCCCCGGCCACCCGGCCACCAGGGACGCGCGGGCCGGCCTGGCCGCCGCGTACCTGGCCAACGCCATGCCCAGGGAGGCGGTCGAGCAGTACAAGCGGGTGCTGGCCGACACCGAGGCGCAGCACGGCCGCGACCACCCCGAGACGACCGCGGCGCGCGCCAGCCTGGCCGCCGCGATGCTCCGCGCGGGAAAGCCGAGGCGGGGAAGGTTAATTCCGGGTCCTGTTTTCGAAATTGACCGTGTGCCTCAGCGACAGTAAAGAGGGATAACGCGATTCGCGAGGCATATGGGGTGAAATGGTCCAGTTTGATGCGAGAGGCTAATGAGGCCGAATGAAGCCAGTGGGTCTCGACGGCCATATTGTGGATTATCGCGACATATAGGCGCGCTCTCGCGGTTCTTACTATCATTCCCGGTAAGACCAGGGCTGCGCTGTACGTGCGGGCCTGGGCCCACGAGTTCACATGCGGCAGGTCGGTGCGGCAGAGAACCGGGGGGGCGCAGTACGGCTGACGGCGGATCATGCCGTGACCGTGGGTTACCAGGTTTCTTTGACGTGCGGCAACGGCCACGGAGCAAGGGTCCCGTCAGCGTGGCTGGCGGGCCGGGTGGGAGAGGCTGTCGAACGTGGTCGCGCAGCAAGCCGAGACGACGCAGTCGTCGATACTGCTGTCCGGGATCGTCCCCCCGCTCGCGGACACCTATTACTCGCGCGGGGAGACCGGTCACGACCTGGCGACCGCGCTTCACCCGGGCCAGACCATCGTGCTCGTGCACGGCGAGGAGACCGCCACCGCGCCGGCCGACCAGGGCGGCACGGGCAAGACCCAGCTCGCCGTCGAGTTCACCCACGCGATGTGGAACGGCAAGCTGGTCGAGGTCCTTGTCTGGGTGACCGCGACCAACCGGGAGTCGATCGTCACCGGGTTCGCGCAGGCGGCCAACACCGTCGACGCGACCAATCACGGCGAGGGCGCGGAGGTGGCCGCGGCCCGGTTCGTGGCCTGGCTGACGCACACCAGGCGGCCGTGGGCGCTGGTCATCGACGACCTGGGCGACACGGCCGACCTGCGGGACCTGTGGCCGGCCGGCGCGTCGGGGCGGATCCTCATCACCAGCAGGCTGCCCGCCGCCTCGTTCGAGGACAAGGACGTCACCGTGCTCGAGGTGTCCGGGCTGAGCAGGCGGGAGGCGCTGTCCTACCTCAGCTCCAGGCTCACCGACCACCCCGACCAGCGGATCGAGGCGCTCGACCTCGGCGAGGACCTGGACGGGCTGCCGCTGGCCCTGGCCCAGGCGACCGCGCTGATGAACGCCCACCGGCTGGGCTGCCGGGAGTTCCGCGGGCAGCTGGCCGAGCGCCGCAAGCACATGCCCGTCATGGACGGCGTCTCGCAGGGCGTGCTGGCCACCTGGTCGCTCGCCGCCGAGTGCGCGGACGCGCTGCCGCCGTCCGGGCTGGCCTGGCCGACGATGGCGCTCGCCGCGATGATGGACAGCCACGGGATCCCAGGCGCGGTGATGACCAGCCCGGCGGCCTGCGGCTACATCGCCGGGCGGCCGAGCACGGCGGGCGGGAACGACCAGAACATGGTGCGCGCGGCGATCAACAACCTGGCCCAGGCAGGCCTGGTCACCATCGACCCGGCCAGCCCGGTGCGCACGGTCTCGATGCACCCGAGCGTGCAGGCGGCGGTCCGGGCGTACCTGCCGCAGACCGACCTCGAGCAGGTCGTGCTCGCCGCCGCGGACGCGCTGCTGGAGACCTGGCCGGAGGGCGAGGGCGGCCCGCAGCTCGACCAGGCGCTGCGGGACTGCGCGGAAACGCTGCGGGCCAACGACGGCGGCGTGCTGTGGAAGCCGGAGGCGCACCCGCTGCTGTTCCGGGCCGGGCTGTCGCTGGAGAACAGCAGGCTGGCCGACGCGGCGATCGCGTACTGGCAGTCCATGGTCGCCACCAGCAACCGGCTGCTCGGGCCCGCGCACGCCAACGCCGTGGTGGCCAGGGACAGGCTGGCCGCGGCGTACGAGTCGGCGGGCCTGTCCACCGAGGCCATCGCGGTCTTCCAGGCGGCGCTCGCGGACCGGGAGCGGAATCAGGGCCCGGAGCACCCGGAGACGATCGCCGCCCGCGGCCACCTCGCGCACGCCTACCAGAGCGCGGGCCGGCCCGCCGACGCGGTCGCCCTCTACGAGCGCACCGTGGCCGACTCCGACCGGCTGCTCGGGCCCGGGCACCCGGTGACCCTCGGCGCGCGGGCCAGCCTGGCCGAGGCCTACCAGACGGCGGGCAAGCAGCGGGACGCGATCAGCACCTACGAGATGCTGCTCGGCGACGCCGAGCGGCTGCTCGGCGCGGGCCATCCCACGACGCTGAGCGCACGGGCCAACCTGGCCGCCGGTTACGCGTCGATCGGCAAGAACAAAGAGGCCATCGACGCGTACGAGCGGACGCTCGCGGACCAGGAGCGGATGCACGGCCGCGATCACCCGGACACGATCGCGGCCCGCGCCAGCCTGGCCTCCACGCTGCGCGCCGCGGGCAAGGTGAAGGACGCGATCGGGCAGTACGAGCGGGTGCTCGCCGACCGGGAGCGGGTCGAGGGCGCCGACCACCCGGACACGATCGCGGCCCGCGCCAACCTCGCCTTCGCGTACCGCAGCGCGGGACGGCTGCGGGAGGCGCTGCCGGCCTACGAGCGCACGCTCGCCGACCGGATCCGGGTGCAGGGCGCGGACCACAGGGACACCCTCACCGCGCGGTCCAACCTGGCCGCCTGCTACCAGCAGGCCCGCCGGCTGACCGACGCGATCCCGCAGTACGAGCGCGCGCTGGCCGACAGCGAGCGGATGCTCGGGGCCGGCGACATGGAGACCCTGACCACCCGGTGCAACCTCGCCTCCGCCTACTACACGGCGGGCCGGCTGAGCGAGGTCGTCACCGTGCTGCAGCGCGCGCTGTCCGACTGCGAGCGCTATCTCGGGCCCGACCACCAGATGACCCAGACCGTGCGGGAGAACCTAGACGCCGCCACCCAGATCTGAGCCGTGATCGCTGGCGAAGCACGCCTGCTCGTTCGGGAAAAATAAAAAGATCTTTTTAATTCCGAACGAGCGGTGGTGTGTCCCCCACAACCACAACGTGGGATTCTTGATCGGAAGCTAGACAGACCGGCAGTAACGTAACCATGATCGAACTGCACCCGTAGGTGCGCAGAACGAGGAGCGACCTGAGCATGACCACACCAAACGGTGCTCCAGGACCCGGCCCTGCCGCTGGCGGGGCCGGCGACCCGCTGCCAGAGGCGCTCGGGCTGGTGCAGGGCGCCGCCGACGCGGGCATCCGGCTCAAGATCCTCGGCGGCCTCGGGGTCCGCGTGCTGTGCCCCGACTTCCCGCCCCGGATGCGCGCCGGCCAGGACATGGACCTGGCCTGCCTGGGCAAGGGCCGCCGCCAGGTGGCCGACCACCTGGAGCGCGCGGGCTGCCAGCCCGACAAGCGGTTCAACAACCTCAACGGCGACCGGCAGATGTACTTCAACGCGCCGTCGGGCCGGCCCATCGACGTCATGGTGGACCGGCTCTCGATGTGCCACACGCTCGACTTCCGGCCCTCGTTCGGCTCGACGTCGCCGACCCTGGACCCGGCGGACCTGCTGCTGTCCAAGCTGCAGATCGTCGAGCTCAACGCGAAGGACGCGCACGACATCTTCCACCTGCTGTCCGGGGTACGCGTCGGCCCCGACGCCGCCAGGCCGTACATCGACACCGACCGGTTCGGCTCGGTGCTCTCCTCGGACTGGGGCTGGTGGCGCACGGTGACAGGCAGCCTGGCCAAGCTCCCCGACCTGCTGGCCAGCCAGCCCGGCCTGGCGCCGCCGTACCCGAGGTTCGACGCGCTGACGCAGGCCAAGCAGCTGATGGAGGTGGCGGAGTCGGTGCCGAAGGGGCTGAAGTGGAAGGCGAGGGCCAAGGTCGGGGACAAGGTCCGCTGGTACGAACTGCCCGAAGAGGTGGATCACTGATCCCTCGGTTGACTAGGAAGGCGCGGCACGACAATGAAAATCTTCTTCGCCACGGACATCCACGGCTCTGAGATCTGCTGGCGAAAATTCCTGAACGCCGCCGCCTTCTATAAGGCCGACATGGTCATCCTCGGCGGAGACGTCACCGGCAAGGTCATGGTGCCGATCACGACCGCGTCGCCGGGCCACTGGGAGGTCAGCTTCGGCGGCCAGCGGGTGCAGCTGTCCACCCAGGCCGAGCTCGACGACATGAAGCGCAGGATCCGCGACCGCGGGTACTACCCGGCCGTGATGACCCTCGACGAGCTCGACGCCCTGAACGAGGAGGACGGCTCCGTCGACCGCCGGTTCACCCAGGAGATGACCAAGGGCCTGGAAATGTGGCTCGACATGGCCGACGGCAAGCTGCGCGGCGGCGAGATCCCGTGCATCCTCAACGGCGGCAACGACGACATCTGGGAGATCGACGACATCATCGAGCAGTCGCCGTGCGTCAGCTTCGCGGAGGCCAAGATCCTCGACATCGGCGGCTTCTACCTGGCCTCGATGGGCTGGACCAACCCGACGCCCTGGAACACGTTCCGGGAGGCGCCCGAGGACGTCCTGGCCACGAAGATCGACGCGATAGTCTCCTCGATCCCGGACATGAACCGGGCCGTGTTCAACTTCCACGCGCCGCCCTACGGCACCGGGCTCGACGAGGCGCCGGCGCTGGATGAGACCATGCGGCCGATTCACGGCGGCGCGGTGATGAAGCCGGTGGGATCCACCGCGGTGCGCGAGGCCATCCTCAAGTACCGGCCGCCGCTGTCCCTGCACGGGCACATCCACGAGAGCAAGGGCGTCCGCAAGCTCGGCGGGACGCTGGCGATGAACCCGGGCAGTTCCTACACCGACGGAGTGCTGCAGGGTGCCGTCCTTGACCTGAACGAGAAGAAGGGGAAGGTAGCGAGGTACATCCTCGTCAACGGCTGACGGCGGTCGGGCATTAGCCTGCCGCGGTCGGCAGGCCTTGCCGCGCCATGGACACGGTTTGGGAACCGAATCCGCTGATCACAGACTTTGCCGATGCCCAAAGCTCTATATTTACGCTAGACCGATACAAATTGCACAGATCGTAACCGTCTTCTCCATTCAACCGGACATAAAGGGATAAATCGGAGGATACACATGACGGCAGGAGCACTCGGGGAGGAGAGACCGACTCTCTTCCTCCGCAAGGCGACCGGCCTGGTACGCGGCTGGTCCGTGAGGGACTCGCTGATCTACGCCTGCCTTGCCACCAACTTCGTGACGCTCGGCATCTACGAGTTCACCTTCGCCGGGCCGGCGTTCCCGAAGGGGCAGCTGATAACGGCCGTGGTCATCTCCGGGATCTGGGTCTCGTTCCTGGTCATCGCCTATTCCGGGCTCGTCGTCACGATCCCGAGAGCCGGCGGCGACTACGTCTGGCAGACCAGGATCTTGGGCAGCGGCATCGGCTTCGTGATGGCCGCGACCGGCTGGTGGTTCATCCTGTGGCTGTGGGCGCCGATCTACGGCAACATCCTGTCGGTCCAGTTGTTCGAGCCGCTGTGGGCGACGCTCAAGTGGACCTGGCCGCACGGCGGTGCGGCGTGGTTCGGCACTCACAACGGGATCTTCATCGTGACGCTGATCACGATCGCGCTGGCCGGCGTCCTTGTCTCGATCGGAATGGCGGGCTACGCGAAGGTCCAGCGCTGGTGCTTCGTCGGCGGCCTGATCGGCTTCGCGGTCGTCGTCATCCTGCTGCTCGTCAACTCGCACGCCAGCTTCGTCAGCTCGTTCAACTACGAGGCGGCCAAGCTGTTCGGCGTCAAGAACGCCTACGCGGCCACCAACGCGGCCGCGGTGAAGGCCGGCTACAGCACCTCGCCGCTCAGCTTCGGCCCGCTCGGGCCGACGATGCTGCTCGT
>JASHTQ010000202.1 GCA_030040475.1 Streptosporangiaceae bacterium | reverse complement strand
CCGCGGCGCCGGGCCCGGCCAGGCGCGGACGAGGAGGACTCCGAAGGCTCGGGTGGCGCCGTGACACGGTCCGAGCTGCGCGGTCTCGTCGACTACCTGGAGCGAAGGACCGGCATCGAGCCCGGCGAGCGCGAGATGGTCCGCTCCGTCTTCGAGCTTGGCGACACGATCGCCAGGGACGTGATGGTGCCGCGCACCGACATGGTGTTCATCGAGAGCGACAAGACCGTGGAGCAGGCGCTCTCGCTGGCGATGCGCAGCGGCTTCCCGCGGATCCCCGTGGTCGGCGAGAACGAGGACGACGTGGTCGGCATCGCCTACCTCAAGGACATCGTGGCCTGGAGCCACGATCACCCGGGCGCCGACGCGACCGAGAAGATCGCCACCGTGATGCGCCGGGCGAACTTCGTGCCCGACAGCAAGCCGGTCGACGAACTGCTGCGGCAGATGCAGGCGCAGCGCAACCACATGGTGATCGTCATCGACGAGTACGGCGGCACGGCCGGCCTGGTCACGATCGAGGACATCCTCGAGGAGATCGTCGGCGAGATCACCGACGAGTACGACAACGAGCGGCCGCCGGTCGAGTGGCTTGACGACGGCTCGGCCCGGGTGATCGCCCGGCTGCCCGTCGCCGAGCTCGAGGAGCTGTTCGGCGTCAGGATCGGCGGTGCCGAGGACGTGGAGACGGTGGCCGGCCTGCTGGCGCACGAGCTCGGCCGGGTTCCGATCGCCGGATCCACCGCGACCGTGAGCGGCCTGCGGCTGACCGCCGAGAACCTGGCCGGCCGCCGCAACAAGATCGGCACCGTCCTGGTGGAGCCGGTTCCCTCCTGACCGCCGCTCGCCCGTACACTCGCAGCGTGAGCGACTTCACGCTAGGCCAGGGGGGTCTGGGCGGGGCGCCCCCCCAGATAAGTAACGAAGACCTCAAGATCATCACCCTTGCCCGCTCGTCCCGTGCGCGGGTGGCGGCCACCGAGGGTGCCGCGGTCCGCGACGAGACCGGCCGGACCTACGCCGCCGCGGCGGTGGCCCTGCCGTCGCTGCGGCTGTCCGCGCTGCGCCTGGCGGTCGCCATGGCCGTATCAAGCGGCGCGAAGAAGCTCGAGGCGGCCGCCCTGGTCAGCGACGCCGCGCTCGACCCACGGGACATCGCCGTGGTCCGCGATCTCGGCCCGGACGCGACGATCTTCCACGCCGCTCCCGACGGGACCCTCCGCGACACGCTCGCTCCCTGACCCCTGCTGAGGTCCGTACTACTCCTCATCCCGTTATCCAGAACGAGCCGTGGTAACACCGCACAGCTCATGCGCGACAATCAAGTGGTGACCCAGCCGCCGCCCGCCGACCTCACCACCCCCAATACCCCCACCGCCCCCACCGCCACCAGCCGCGGCCGCCTCACCGGTCCCAGCAACACCAGCCCCAAAACCACCATCAGCCACAATAGCCCCACCGGCCCCACCTTTCGCGCGGGTTTCGCCTGCCTCGTCGGCCGCCCGAACGTCGGCAAGTCGACACTCACCAACGCCCTGGTCGGCGCCAAGGTCGCGATCACCAGCGACAGGCCGCAGACCACCAGGCGGGTCATCCGCGGCATCGTGCACCGCCCCGACGCCCAGCTGGTCCTGGTCGATACGCCCGGCCTGCATAAGCCGCGGACGCTGCTCGGCGAGCGCCTGGACAGCCTGGTCCGCTCCACGCTGACCGAGGTCGACGTGATCGGCTTCTGCGTCCCGGCCGCCGACCCGGTGGGTCCCGGCGACCGGTTCCTCGCCCGTGAGCTGGAGAGCGTGCGCAAGACCCCGGTCGTGCTGATCGTGACCAAGGCCGACCAGGCCCCGCCCGAGCGGGTCGCCGAGCAGTTGCTGGCGGTCAGCGAACTCGGCGACTGGGCGGACGTGGTGCCGGTCTCCGCGGTGACCGGCTTCCAGCTCGACGTGCTCGCCGACGTGCTTGTCTCGCACCTGCCGGAAGGCCCTGCGCTGTATCCCGAGGGCGAGCTGACCGACGAGCCCGAGCAGATCATGGTCGCCGAGCTGATCAGGGAGGCCGCGCTCGACGGGGTGCGGGACGAGCTCCCGCACTCGATCGCCGTCGTGGTCGAGGAGATGGGACCCCGCCCCGGCCGCGAGGACCTGACCGACGTGCACGCCGAGCTCTACGTGGAGCGCCCGAGCCAGAAGGCCATCGTCATCGGCACCGGGGGAGCGCGGCTGAAGGACGTCGGCAGCCGCGCCCGCCGCCAGATCGAGGCCCTCCTCGGCACGAAGGTCTACCTGGACCTGCGCGTCAAGATCGCCAAAGACTGGCAGCGCAACCCCAAGCAGCTGCGCCGCCTGGGCTTCTACGACTGAACCAGGCCCGCTACCCGGAAATCCCAGGTCCGGTACGGCGGCCCGAATACCCGGTAGCCGAGCGCCTCGTTGATCGCGATCATGTGGTCGTTGGCTCCGGCGTTGCCGGTCAGGATGTGCCTGAGCTGCGGCTCGGCCTCGGCGAGCCACTCCTGCATGGCGATCTTGAGCAGCAGCCCCAGCCGGTTTCCCCGGTGCGCCCTGGCCACCGCGGTCAGCTCCTGGTACCCCCAGTCCGGCACGTCGGGCTCGACGCCGACCTGGGTCAGCGCGACGAGCTCGCCCGAGGCCTGGTGGCGCGCCGCCACGGTGTACAGCCGGATCCCGCGGCGCTTGACCCAGCGCTCGACCTTGCGGACCTGCTCCGCGTCCCACGAGGGCGGGTGCCAGCTCGGATCGTGCGGCGCGTCAGCGAGCATGTCGTGGATCGCCGCCAGCTGGCCCAGATACTCCTCGGGCGTCGGCGCGATCCAGGAGACAAGGCGGTAGCCGGCCGTCGCGGGCTCCGCCGCGGCTCGCAGCGGGCCGATCCTGTCCGCCGCGGACTCGTCGAGCTCGAGCACGCGCCTGATCTGCGGTATGCCGCCGGTCGCGCCTTGCGACCTGGCGAACGCCTCGCCCCGCGAGCCGTCCCGCGCCCACGCGTGCAGCTGGCTGCGCCCCTCATCGAGCGCCCGCGCGGCGACCTGCCGCAGCAGGGCCGTGCCGAGCCCCCGCCGCTCCCTGTCCAGCCGGACCATCACGTCGAACATGGCCATGTGCAGGTTGTCGGTGGCCGGGAAATGCACCAGGTACCAGCCGACCACCCCGCCGTCACCCTCGCCAAGAGCCACCCACATCTCCTGGGCGTCGCCGTTCCAGCTCTTCTCCTCCAGCCACCCCTCGAACATCCGCCGCGAAGTCGGCGGCCCTTCCGGGTCGTCCACCGCATGCGCCGCCTGGAGGATCTCAAAGCAGGCCGCCACGATCTCCGGCCTGCCCGCCGCGTCCACTCGCTCAGTCCGCATCAGCTAAGCCTCGCCGAGCGCGGCCCTCACGTCGAGTAGCCACCCGTTCAGCGGCGGGCCGACGATGGCGTAGCCAAGTGCCTCGTTGACCGCGATCATGTGCGGGTTGGATTCGGCGTTGGAGGTCTCGATCTGTTCAAGCTGCGGCTCTTCGGCCGCGAGCAACTCCAGCATGGCGATCTTCACAAGCAGACCGAGCCGGTGTCCCCGGTGCTCTCTGGTCACCGCCGTGAGCATCTGGAACCCCCACTCCGGCATGGTGGGATCGACCGCCACCTGGGTCAGCGCCGCCATCTCCCCGGTGCCGTCGTGTTGCGCCGCCACCGAGTACTGGCGGCTCCCGTACACCGGGAACAGCGCGTTGACCCGTTCGCGCATCCGCTGTGCGTCCCACTCAGCCCTCGCCACCCCGGGGTTGTGCGGCGCGTCGGCCAGCGCGGCATAAAGTCTCGCGGTCTGATCGAGGAGTCCTTCCGGCACGGGCCCCGTCCAGGACAGCAGCGAGTAGCCGGCCGCCGCCTGCTCGGCCGGGCCGCGGAGCCGGGCCAGTTCGCCCGCGGGCAGCTTGCGGAGGTACTGGATGCGCCGGATGTCGACCAGCCCTTGCTTGGCGCCAGTCGTGCGCGCGAAGGCATCGCCTGCCGTGCCTTGCCAGGCCTCGCCGCTGAGTATCGAGCGCCCGTTCGCCGCGGCCCGGCTCACCGCATGCCGGAGCAGCGCCCGGCCGAGCCCGCGCCGCCTGTCCCGCGGGCGCACCACGAGGTCCAGACCTGCCCGGTCCAGGTTCTCGAGGTCGGGCAGCTCGAGCCGGTACCAGCCCGCGATCTCCCCGGCCGCCGCCGCTCCGCCCGCACCCTCGGCCGGTCCGGTTACCGCCCAGACCTCCCGGGGTTCGGCGTTCCAGCCGACCGTCAGCCAGCCGCGGAACGGCTGGTATGACAGCCACCCTCCGTCCGGGTCGTCGACTCGCTGGGCCTCCAGGTAAACGTCGTGACACGCGCGTACTCTCTCCGCGTCCGCCAGGTCGACTGCTTCAAGATGCATGCCCACCAGCCAACCTTGCCGCGCCCGCCCGCGCCACCGAATATTCGGCCGCGCCGCCGCGCCGCCGCGGCCGGGCGTCCTGCCCATCACGGCGGCAGTGCCCGGTGCCCTGTCCTCGCGAATCGACCCGGCATATGCTCTCAGCCGAAGTTCATTGCGCGCCTTGAGGATATGCTAACGGCGGTAATGCAGGTCACGATATTCAGATCGCGCTTGTGAGCTACCTTGAATGTCCGATATTCTACCCGGTTTTTGCTGACGCTTATGCCGTGATAATCGTAGCTGCCCCTACCGTCCCAGGCGTACGTGACAATGCGCTCGCCTATTTCTCATAGAAGAAGGCTCGATGGTGGCTGCGTCCTTGCAGCCGAGCCCGGTCACGGCTCCGGGGGTTGGAAGAGCTCGACGACGTGCCCGTCCGGATCCCGGAGGTAAACGCTGCGGCTGCCCCGGTTTACCCCCGCGTCGATCAGCACCGGTTCGCTGAATGGTATGCCGCCGGCGGCGCTGAGTCGTTCTAGCGATTCATCAAGGTCATCGCAGGCCACGCACACATGGGCGAACCCCTGGTCGGCGGGGCGCAAGCGGTGCTGTCCGCCGCTGGGCGCCAGGTATTGGAAGAGCTCAATCCGCGGTCCTTGACCACCGAAGGCGAGATGCGCCATACGCACGTGCGCCCCCGGCTCACCCACGATCGCTTCCAGATAGCCGTCGGCCACTTCCTGCTGGAAAAGCACTTCCATGCCCATCGCATCCCGCCAGAACCGCAGCGACCGTTCCAGGTCCGAGACCGTCAGCCCCGTGTGGTGCAGAATCGGCATTCCGTTGCCCTTCAGAACGTCACGGCCAGGCCAGGCCATCATCAACGACCATTCGGTAGCCGGTGCGGTTCGTGTTTCCGGCAGGCACCGGGAAGCTCACCGTGGCGGCAGCCTCCCGATCCAGCAGGAGGGAACAGCCCCCTGGTTCGGCCTGTACAGGCCCAAGTGTAGGGGAGCGAACCAGGAAGGGGCGGCCGCTGTCCTTACCGCATTCAGATCTTATTTAATCTCCGCGGCGTACGCACGGCGGGACGAGCGTTCTAGCAGACGGAGTAGGCCGACCGCGGTCGGCCATTCGGCCGGCCTGGCTAAGGGAGGCCGGACAAGGGCAATCTCCTCGCCGAGCGCGTCGTGCGTCCACAGCGGGCGGGGCGTATTGGGTCTCAGCCATGCCGCGGTGCCTGTGCTGTGTCGTCGGGCGAAGCCGGCGGCGCCATAACCGGCTAATATAATGAGCGCTATAGTCGGAAAGCGCAGCATCTGAGTCGGCATTGTTTCCTTCGTGCTGAAGGCATCACTCAATATCGCGTTGATCTGGTGAGCGCTCGCGAGCGAGGCGCCGTGCCGAGGGACGCAGAGCGCAGCGCAGCATCGAGGGGACACTCACCCGGCCACTGGCGGACATGCGGACGCAGCGCATGGCGTCCCGCGACGAGGTTTCGTGGTGTTGCGGCCGGCTGATACAGTGGGGCGCAATGTTGCGCGAGCTGCTCCTCCTTAGCGGCCGCGGCGGGGGCCGATAGGCCGGCTCCCTCGTCGCGGAGTCCCGGCGTGTCCGCTGGCCAGGTTCCTGGCAACACCGCCAACTAGCTACGAGGAAGCAGCAGGCAAATGCAGCAAAACCAAGCGTTCAATCGCGTCACCCCGGTACGCCAGCAGCCCAGCGGGATGCCGTGCAGCCGTTACACCCCGTTCCAGCCGGTTGACCTCCCGGACCGAAGCTGGCCAGCCAAGGCCATCACGAAGGCGCCGCGCTGGCTGTCGACCGATCTGAGGGACGGCAACCAGGCGCTGATCGACCCGATGAGCCCGGCCCGCAAGCACAAGATGTTCGACCTGCTGGTACGGATGGGCTACAAGGAGATCGAGGTCGGCTTCCCGTCCGCCAGCCAGACCGACTTCGACTTCGTCCGCGAGCTGATCGAAGGCGACCACATCCCGGACGACGTCCGGATCTCCGTGCTCACCCAGGCCCGCGAGGACCTGATCGAGCGCTCGGTCCAGTCGCTGCGCGGCGCCCGGATGGCGACCGTGCACATGTACAACGCGACCGCCCCGATCTTCCGCCGCGTGGTGTTCCGGATCGACCGGGAGGAGTGCAAGGCGCTCGCCGTCGAGGGCACCCGCCACGTGATGAAGTACGCCGAGCAGTACCTGGACGGCACCGACTTCGGCTACGAGTACTCGCCGGAGATCTTCATGGACACCGAGCTCGACTTCGCCGTCGACGTCTGCGCCGGCGTGATGGACGTCTGGCAGCCGGGCCCGGATCGGGAGATCATCCTGAACCTGCCGTGCACGGTCGAGCGGTCCACCCCGAACGTCTACGCCGACCAGATCGAGTGGATGAGCCGGAACCTGCCCCATCGCCAGTACGTCTGCCTTTCCGTGCACACGCACAACGACCGTGGCACCGCGGTCGCCGACGCCGAACTGGCCGTCCTGGCGGGCGCCGACCGGATCGAGGGGTGCCTGTTCGGCAACGGCGAGCGCACCGGCAACGTATGCCTGGTCACGCTGGGGCTGAACCTGTTCAGCCAGGGCATCGACCCGATGATCAACTTCGCCGACATCGACGAGATCCGCCGCACCGTCGAGTACTGCAACCAGCTGCCCGTCCACCCGCGGCACCCGTATGCGGGCGACCTGGTCTACACGGCGTTTTCCGGCTCGCATCAGGACGCCATCAAGAAGGGCTTCGAGGCGCTGGAGGCTGAGGCGGCCGGCGCCGGCGTCCCGTTCGCCTCCTACCCATGGGCGGTGCCCTACCTGCCGATCGACCCGCACGACGTCGGGCGCACGTACGAGGCGGTCATCAGGGTCAACTCGCAGTCGGGCAAGGGCGGCATCGCCTACATCATGAAGGCCGAGCACCAGCTGGACCTTCCGCGCCGCCTGCAGATCGAGTTCTCCCATGTCATCCAGGCGCATACGGATGCCGAGGGCGGCGAGGTGAGCCCCGCGCAGATGTGGGAGCTCTTCTCCGCCGAGTACCTCGCCGAGGGCCCGCTGGCGCTGCGGGACCACCAGACGTCCTCGGTCGTCGAGTCCAAGCACGCCCTCACCGCGGAGCTATCCGTCGATGGTCACGCGCGGCAGGTAGAGGGCGTGGGCAACGGCCCGATCTCCGCGTTCTGCGACGCGCTCGCCGGCATCGGAGTCGCCGCCCGGGTACTCGACTACACCGAGCACGCGCTGACCGAGGGCACCGATGCCCAGGCGGCCGCCTACGTGGAGTGCGAGGTCGGCGGCCAGGTCTGCTGGGGTGTCGGCATCGACGCCAACACGGCCAGCGCCTCGATGCGCGCCGTGCTCTCCGCGGTCAACCGCCGCCGCCGTCGGTAAGCCGATCCCGGCTAGGTCCCGGGATGAGGGTAACCGGGACCTAGCCGCGGCGAACTTCCGCCCTCGGCTGCGCGAGAATATATAAGTGCTGCCTTACCGGGATGACGGGGTGGTGCTGCGGACCCAGAAGCTGGGCGAGGCAGACCGGATCGTCACCGTGCTCGGCCGGACCACCGGGCGGATCCGCGCGGTGGCCAAGGGCGTCCGCAGGACCAAGTCACGGTTCGGCGCCAGGCTTGAGCCGTTCACGCACGTCGACCTCATGCTGCACCCGGGGCGCTCGCTGGACGTGATTACCCAGGCGGAGGTGATCCGCCCCTACGGCGAGCCGCTGACCAGCGACTATTCCCGTTACACGGTCGGCATCGCGATGCTGGAGACGGCCGAGCGCTTCACCCCGGTGGAGAAGGAGCCCGCGCTGCGGCAACTGCTCCTGCTCATCGGCGGGCTGCGCTCCCTGGGCGAAAAGGAGCACGACCCCCGGCTGGTCCTCGACGCCTTCATGCTGCGCTCGCTCGCCGTGGCCGGATACGCCCCCGCCCTGCAAGAGTGCGCCCGCTGCGGCGCCTCCCCGGCCCGCCCCGTCCCTCCGAACCCCCAGGCGCACCCATCCCCGCCCGCCACCCTCCCCGGCGCCCCGGCCCCGGGCTCGCCCGTCACCTGGCCCGGCGTCCCGGACTCGTCCCGGCCGCCGCCGTCCGCGGACCATCCCGGCGCCCCGGACCCCCACCGTTCGCCTAACCCGCGGCTGTCCGCCTTCGCGATCCCGGCCGGCGGCATGGTCTGCGCATCCTGCCGTCCCCCCGGCGCGGCCTCGCCCGCCGCGCCGACCGTGGCCCTGATGCTCGCCTTGCTGCAAGGCGACTGGGAAAGCGCCGACCGCAGCGAGCGAAGGCACCGGGTAGAGTGCAGTGGCCTGGTAGCCGCGTACCTTCAATGGCACCTCGAGCATTCGATCCGTTCGCTGCGTCACGTGGAGCGCGTCTGAGATGAAAAAGGGGCCGTCCCCCTCGGTCGTCCGCCCGCCCGACCCGCATCCCAGCGGGGCCAAGCCGCCCGACATACCTCAGGTGCTGGTGCCGAGGCACGTGGCCCTGGTGATGGACGGCGACGGGCGCTGGGCCGCCAAGCGCGGCCTGCCGAGGACCGAGGGTCACAAGGAGGGCGAGTCCTCTCTGCTCGACGTGATCATGGGCGCGATCGAACTCGGCATTCCCTACCTGTCCGCCTACGCCTTCTCGACCGAGAACTGGCGGCGGTCACCCGACGAAGTGCGCTTCCTGATGGGCTTCAACCGCGACGTCATCCATCGCCGCCGCGACCTGCTGAACGAGATGGGTGTCCGGATCCGCTGGGCCGGCCGGCGGCCGAAGCTATGGCGCAGCGTGATCAGCGAACTGGAGTACGCCGAGCGCCTTTCGGCCGGCAACTCCGTGCTGACGCTGCAGTTTTGCGTCAACTACGGCGGCCGCGCCGAGATTGCGGCCGCTGCGGCCGCCATCGCGGCCGACGTGACCGCGGGAAAGCTCCGTGCCGAGAAGATCAACGAGAAGGTGTTCGCCCGCTACCTGGACGAACCGGACATCCCCGAGGTCGATCTGTTCGTCAGGTCCTCCGGCGAGCAGCGCCTGTCCAACTTCCTCCTCTGGCAGTCCGCCTACGCCGAACTGGTCTTCCTCGACACCCTCTGGCCCGACTTCGACCGCCGCGACCTATGGCGCGCGTGCGAGATCTACGCCAGCCGCGACCGCCGCTACGGCGGCGCCGAGCCCAATCCCACCTCGCCCCCCGAGCCTTCCGCTTCAGGCATCTAGCAACGTCCGCTTCCCCGAAGCGGCGACAGTAAGCGCCTCCCCGCGGCATGCCGCGTAACCCAGGCCACCCTGTCCCCGCCCGCTCGAACGTGTTTTCATTATCGTGGGTCTTTACTGCCCTTATAAGGGCAGTAAAGACCCACGATCCTGCCGGGCGCGACCACGGCCGGTGCAGAAAATCCTCACTGGCCCTATTCGCCACTTCCGACACGCTAGTCGCGCATCGTCCCCAAGGCGGGCGGGTTTTCGTGGAGGATCCGGGTTTGGTGGAAGAAAAGGTGGATCCCGGTCCACCGGATCTTCCGCGTAACCCGTCATTTCCGCGATCTCTTACGGCGGTCGTCGCCTGACTGCCCACTCGTATCCCGCCAGCCTCGGCAAAATCACCAATCACGTGGGAAGCGTCTCGGGTCTCCCGAATATAGGCACGAAAAACCTTAAGTCCCGAGCCATCATGCCAGGTCCGCTGCTCTTCATGAGCGCCTGATTGGCCCGGCCCAAGCGCCAGCGTACGCCGATACTTTGCGATTAGCTCTAGTAACTGTGCGTAACTTAGTGAATACTAGGGGAGGCTACTGGTGCCAGTGTGCTGGGATGGTACTAATGAACCAATTCGGTCATTAGTACGCTCACGGGGCTTCAAGTGGTCAACGAGACTGCGTTAATTTCGGGGGGAATTGATGCGTCGGATAGCAGCGGCTGCCGTGGCCGGCGGATGCGCGTTGGCGGGAATCGGGTTCGGGATCGGGCATAAGGCTGTCATTGTCGATACCAGCCTTACCGGCACCACCGCCATACCCATGACCAAGCCGGTCGCAGGCTCTGCCACGAAGACCGTGGAGTTCAAGGGCTATCAGATCAGCGTCCCGGCAAGTTGGCCGGTGTACTGGCTGAATAAGGACCCGAAGCAGTGCGTCCGCTACGACGTTAACGCCGTTTACGTTGGCACTCCAGGTGCGAACCAGCAGTGCCCGGCCGGCCTGATCGGCAGAACGCAGACGGTGAGCATCGGCGGGCCGGCCGGGCTTGCCGCGCAGTTCACGCCGGCGAAGACCGGGCAGCAAGCGATGCTGCCGGCCCAGCACGGTACCGCGGACATGTCCGCCACGGCGGGCACCATCATGCAGAACGCGGCGCTCCAGGAGCTCGCCGTCGCGATGCCGTCTGCTGCCCCCGCGGTCACGGGCACCTACGGCGCCGACGTCTCCCAGGTCGAGCAGATCCTGGCCACCGTCAAGCAGGACGAGCTCGGCCCGGACGCGTCAGCCAGCCCGACCCCGGCCGCGAGCCCCACCGCGACTCCGGCTCCGGCTCCGACTCACGGAACGCAGTCGTCGGCCCCGAGGCAGACGGCCGCTCCCCGAACCGGCGACTCGGCGAAGCGGACCAGTCCGGAGTCGGCCGCCACCATAACGCCGAATTCCCCGGCCGCGTCGTACCTCTGGGAGTACGAGTGGCTCATAGCCATCTCAGGCCTCCCGGTCCCATGGACTCTCCCGCTCCCCGAGCCCGCGGTGTCACCGCAGACCTCGCCCCAGGCGTCGCCATCGCCGACGACCTCCGCTGGCCCCAATAGGATCCCGCCCCCAAGGCACTTCCCGTCGCCCAAGGCGTCCCCGTCCCCGAAGCCCAAGCCGACCACGTCCCCGAAGCCGACCACGTCCCCCAAGGCGACCACGGCTCCGAAGGCCTCGCCCTCACCCAAAGCATCGCCGTCCCCCGAGGTGACGCCGTCGCCCAGCACGTCCCCGTCCCCGACGGCCTCGCCGTCACCAAGTGTCTCCCCGTCGCCCAGTGTCTCGCCGTCGCCGAGCCCATCGGTATCGCCGTCCGCGTCGCCGGCGGCCACCGTCGGCCCGCCGGTCGGCGCCATGGAGGGCTTCGACACCTGCACCGCGCCGTCGATGGCGACGATGCAGGCCTGGCGGTCCAGTTATTCGGTCACCGCCATCTACATCGGCGGCGAGGAGATGGCCTGTGATTACGGCAACCTGTCGGCGAACTGGGTGCAGCAAACCGAGGCGATCGGCTGGTCGCTGATGCCGATATACGTCGGCCTGCAGGCGCCGTGCGACGGTTTCAGCGGGAAGATCAACGCGAATCAGGCCGCGGCCGAGGGGACCGCCGCCGCCAACGATGCGATCTCCGACGCGAATACGTTCGGCCTGGGCAAGGGCTCGCCAATTTACTACGACATGGAGGCCTACGACGAGACCCAGGCCAGCTGCGTGACCGCGGTCCTGACCTTCCTCGACGCCTGGACCAGGCAGCTGAATTCCCAAGGGTACACATCCGGGGTTTACTCAAGCGCCGCCTCCGGCGTCACCGACCTGCAGACCAAGACCACGGTGGCCGGCCACGCGCTCGACAAACCGCAGGCCATCTGGTTCGCGCTCTGGGATAACGCGCAGAACCTGACCGGATCGCCCTACATGACCTCAGCCGTATGGGCGGTAACCGAACGCTCGAAGCAGTATTCCGGCCCGCGCCTGGTAAAGGTCGGCGGCATCACGCTGGACATCGACTCAGACCTCGTCGATGGCCCGGTCGTCAAGGGAGTGACCACCACCGGATAATGCAAGCCGATATCGGTTCGCGGCAGCAGCCGGCAGCTCCTAAGCTAGGGGTCTCCGGCGGACACCGAAGCCAGATACGGACGCCGGAACGGGAATCGCGCCCGTCGCGCCCGCCGACCGCCAGCCGGATGGAGACCTCTCATGGCCCTGCGCAGTGACCGCCTTGACGCCATAGTCAGCCTGAGCAAGCGACGGGGATTCGTCTACCCGTCCAGCGAAATCTACGGCGGCCTGCGGGCCTCGTGGGACTACGGCCCGCTCGGCGTCGAGCTGAAGAACAACATCAAGCGCCAGTGGTGGCGCAGCATGGTGACCGAACGCGACGACATCGTGGGCCTGGACTCCTCTGTCATCCTGGCGAGGGAGGTATGGGAGGCCAGCGGCCACGTCACCGAGTTCGTCGACCCGCTCACCGAGTGCCTGTCCTGCCACAAGCGGTACCGCGCGGACCACCTGATCGAGGCCTACGAGGAAAAGCACCATCACGCCCCGGCCAACGGCCTGGCCGACATCGTCTGCCCGAACTGCGGCACCCGCGGCGCCTTCACCGAGCCGCGCATGTTCAACGGCCTGCTGAGCACGCACCTCGGCCCGGTGGAGGACGAGGCGGGCCTGGCCTACCTGCGCCCCGAGACCGCGCAGGGCATCTTCATCAACTTCCGCAACGTGCTGCAGACGTCCCGCAGGAAGATCCCGTTCGGCATCGCGCAGATCGGCAAGTCCTTCCGCAACGAGATCACCCCGGGCAACTTCATCTTCCGCACCAGGGAATTCGAGCAGATGGAGATGGAGTTCTTCGTCCGCCCGGGCACCGACGAGAACTGGCACCAGCGCTGGATAGACGAGCGCCTCGCCTGGTACACCGACCTCGGCATCCGTCCGGAGAACCTGCGGCTGTACGAGCACCCCGCCGAGAAGCTGTCGCACTACTCCAAGCGCACCGTGGACATCGAGTACCGCTTCGACTTCGTGGGCACCGAGTGGGGCGAACTCGAGGGCATCGCCAACCGCACCGACTTCGACCTCAAGACCCACCAGGAGGCCTCCAAGCAGGACCTGTCCTACCTGGACCAGGAGACGAACGAGCGGTTCATCCCCTACGTGATCGAGCCCGCGGCCGGCGTCGACCGGGGCGCGCTCGTCTTCCTGCTCGATGCCTACGCCGAGGACGAGGCGCCCGACGCCAAGGGCAACATGGAGAAGCGAACCGTGCTGCGCCTGGACCCCAGGCTCGCGCCGGTCAAGGTGGCCGTGCTCCCGCTGTCGCGCAACACCGACCTCTCGCCCAAGGCCCGCGACCTGGCCGCCGCCCTGCGCAAGCGGTGGAACACCGAGTTCGACGACGCCAGCGCGATCGGCCGCCGCTATCGCAGGCAGGACGAGATCGGCACGCCGTACTGTGTCACCGTCGACTTCGACACCCTGAACGACAAGGCGGTCACGATCCGCGACCGCGACACCATGCACCAGGAACGCATCGCGATAGACGGCGTGGAGGCCTACCTTTCCGACCGCCTCGGCTCCTGCTGACCCCCCGCGCCGCCCCGGCTGATCCTGGCCGTACAGCAATCCCGCTCGCCCGGGGTGCTTCCCTGGGCAAGCGCGGTCATCCCTGACTACCGGCGCCGCTTCCAGCCAGAACCGCCAGGACTGCGTCCAGGACGGGCGTGGTGTCGGCGGCATGCTGGGCGCGGCGGTAGACCTCGGCGGCGGCCAGGTGGAAACCATCGGGGAGGCCCGCGGCGGCCATCGAGGCCGCGATCTCCTCCATCTCGGCGACCCAGCGCCAGCCCTTGGCAGCGGCGGCCCTTGCCGAGCCGGCCGACCGCGCCTCCAGGCTCGGCTGGGAGATTCCCCACTCGGCGAGCAGGGTCTCCTCCACGCCCTGCGTGCGCGCCAGCGCACGCGCCGCGAGCAGCAGCGCCGCGCTGCCCTTGGTCCAGGACGCGTACGCCATCTTCACCGCCGACGCCGCCGCGAACGCCCCGCCGTCGATTACCCGCGCGTCCACCTCGGTTCGGGCGAACAGCCGGCCGATCTCCTCGGCCCGGGCGCCGGACAGGTAGAGCCTGATGAACCCCGGCGCGATCGGCGGCGTCCCGATGATTCCGCCGTCCACGTACGCCGCGCGGCCGGCCTCGACGAGGCCGGCCACCTCGCGCGCGGTGTCCGGCGAGACCGCGTTCGCGTCCACGTACAGGCCGCCGAACCCGGCCGCGCTCACCTCCCGGGCCACCTCGACCGCCGCATGCGGCGGGCACACCGACAGCACCACGTCCGCGTGCCCGGCCACCTCGGCCACGTCAGGCACGGCCGTCAGCCCCGCCTCCCCGGCCCTGGCAGCCGTGGCCGGGCTGCGCCCCGCCGCGGCCCACACCACCTCATGTCCGGCCTCCGCCAGGCACCGCCCCACCGCGGCCCCCATCTCGCCCGGATACAGCAGCCCGATCGTGGTCTTGTCCATGCCCCAATTTCACCAGGTGTCTGAGTCGTCGGCGTAGCACGCCGCGGCCGCACCAGATACACCGAACCCGGTAGAGTCCCGAGTGAATACAAGACACGGTGTCTGCTAGACCATGTGCGCTGCGAGGAGCAGGAAGTGCCGAAGCTCGTTTATGACTTCACAGAGGGCAACAAGGACCTGAAGGATCTGCTCGGCGGCAAGGGAGCCAACCTCGCCGAGATGACCAACATCGGCCTGCCGGTCCCGCCCGGATTCACCATCACCACCGAGGCCTGCCGCTACTACCTGCAGCAGGGAAGCACGCCCGAGGGTCTCGACGAGGAGATCGCCGCCCACCTGGACAGGCTCGAGGGCGCTATCGGTCGGCGCCTCGGCGATCCGGCGGACCCGCTGCTCGTCAGCGTCAGGTCCGGGGCGAAGTTCTCCATGCCTGGCATGATGGAGACCGTCCTGAACATCGGCCTGTCCGACGAGTCGGTGCAGGGCCTGGCCAAGCAGGCAGGCAACGAGCGGTTCGCCTGGGACTCCTACCGGCGGCTGATCCAGATGTTCGGCAAGACCGTGCTCGACATCGACGGCGAGCACTTCGAGCACGCCATCGACGAGGCCAAGAGGGCCAAGGGCGTCCGCAACGACGTCGACCTGGACGCCGAGGACCTGCAGAACCTCGTGGCGACCTACAAGGACATCGTCAAGACGTACGCGAACCGGGACTTCCCGCAGGACCCGAGGGAGCAGATGGACCTGGCCATCAAGGCCGTGTTCAACTCCTGGAACGCCGACCGGGCCATCCTGTACCGCCGCCAGGAGCGTATCCCCGCCGACCTCGGCACGGCGGTGAACGTGGTCGCGATGGTGTTCGGCAACCTGGGCCTCGACTCCGGCACCGGGGTGGCCTTCACCAGGGATCCCGGCACGGGCGCGCAGGGCGTCTACGGCGACTACCTGCAGAACGCGCAGGGCGAGGACGTGGTGGCCGGCATCAGGAATACCGTCCCGCTGCAGGACCTCGAGCAGATCGACAAGGCCTCCTATGACCAGCTCATGCAGATCATGCAGACGCTGGAGAACCACTACCGCGACCTGTGCGACATCGAGTTCACGATCGAGCGCGGCAAGCTGTGGATGCTGCAGACCCGGGTGGGCAAGCGCACCGCGGCGGCGGCGTTCCGCATCGCCATGCAGCTGGTCGACCAGGGCCTCATCGACATGGACGAGGCGCTGTCGCGGGTCAGCGGCGAGGAGCTCGCCCGGCTGATGTTCCCCAGGTTCGACACCAGCGTCAAGGTCACCAAGATCGCCACCGGCGTCAGCGCCTCGCCCGGCGCGGCCGTGGGCCAGGCCGTCTTCGACTCCGCCCGCGCGGTCGAGCTCGCCGATCAGGGGAAGGCCGTGATCCTGGTCCGGCGCGAGACCAACCCGGACGACCTGCACGGCATGATCGCCGCCAAGGGCATCCTGACCAGCCGCGGCGGCAAGACGAGCCACGCCGCCGTGGTGGCCCGCGGCATGGGCAAGACGTGCGTCTGCGGCGCCGACGAGCTCGACGTGGACACCAAGGCGCGCACGTTCACCGCCCCGGGCGGCGTCGTCATCAACGAGGGCGACATGCTCTCGATCGACGGCACCAGCGGCGCCGTCTACTCTGGCGAGGTGCCCGTCGTCTCCTCCGAGGTGGTCCGCTACTTCGAGGGCGAGCTGCACCCGCACTCCGACGAGGCCGACGACCTGATCAGGGCCGTGCACTCGATCATGGTGCACGCCGATCAAACGCGCCGCCTCGGCGTGCACGCCAACGCCGACAACGGCCCGGACTGCGCGCGGGCCCGCAGGTTCGGCGCGGGCGGTGTCGGCCTGGTCCGCACCGAGCACATGTTCCTGGGCGAGCGCCGCCAGCTGGTCGAGGACCTCATCCTGGCCGAGGACGACGAGCAGCGCCAGCGCGCGCTTGACGCCCTCGAGCCGCTGCAGCGCGGCGACTTCGTCGAGATCCTCGACGCGATGGACGGCCTGCCGGTGACGATCCGGCTGATCGACCCGCCGCTGCACGAGTTCCTGCCGGACCTGACCGAGCTCTCGGTCAAGATCGCGCTGGCCGGCGACGCGGCGACCGAGAAGGACCACAAGCTGCTCGCCGCGGTGCGCAGGCTGCACGAGCAGAACCCGATGCTCGGCCTGCGCGGCGTCCGGCTCGGCCTGGTCATCCCCGGCCTGCCCGAGATGCAGGTCCGCGCGATCGCGCACGCGGCCGCG
>JASHTQ010000201.1 GCA_030040475.1 Streptosporangiaceae bacterium | reverse complement strand
CCGGACGGGGAGCAGATCGAGGTGTTCGCCCGCGAGGTCGTGGCCGCCGACCGCCAGGATGCGGACCTGCCGTGGCTGCTCTTCCTGCAGGGCGGCCCCGGTCACGGCGCGCAGCGGCCGGTCGGCCGTGAGTCCTGGCTGGACCGTGCGCTCGACGACTACCGGGTGCTGCTGCTCGATCAGCGCGGCACCGGCCGGTCCTCCCCCGCCAACCGGCAGACCCTGGCCCGGCTCGGATCGGCCAAGGCCCAGGCCGGCTACCTGACCCACTTCCGCGCCGATGCCATCGTGCTGGACGCCGAGCTGATCAGGCGGGACCTGACCGGCGGTGCCCCGTGGAGCGTGCTCGGGCAGAGCTTCGGCGGTTTCTGCACGGTCAGCTACCTGTCCTTCGCCCCGCACGGCATCCGCGAGGCGTTCATCACCGGCGGGCTGCCGGGGCTCACGGCGACCGCCGACGACGTCTACCGGCGCACCTATCCGGCGGTCGCCGCCAAGAACGCCGCCCACTACGAGCGCTATCCGCAGGACGTGGCACAGGCCCGCCTGATTGCCCAGTACCTGGCCTCCCGCGACGTCCGGCTCCCCGACGGGGCGCCGCTGTCCGTCCCGGCGTTCCAGTCGCTCGGGTCCATGCTCGGCATGAGCACCGGCAGCCACGAACTGCACTACCTGCTCGAGGATCCGTTCGCCGGCGACGAGCTCTCCGACGCTTTCCTGTACAAGGTACAGGCGAGGACCAGCTTCGCCGGGATGCCGCTGTACGCGCTGCTGCACGAGCCCTGCTACGCCCAGGGCACCGCCACCCGGTGGGCCGCGCAGCGGGTCAGGGCGGAGTTCGGCGACTTCGACCCGGTCCCGGCGATCGATCCGGACGCGTCGACCGCTCCCCTGCTGTTCACCGGCGAGATGATCTACCCGTGGATGGTCGACGCCGACCCGGTGCTGCGGCCGCTGCGCGAGGCCGCGGACCTGCTCGCGGAGTACGGTGACTGGCCGCCGCTGTACGACCGGTCCCGGCTGGCCGCCAACGACGTGCCGGTAACCGCCGCCGTGTACTACCACGACATGTATGTGGACCGCGAGTTCTCGATGCGGACGGCGCAGGCGATACGCGGCCTGCGCACCTGGGTGACCAGCGAGTACGAGCACGACGGCCTGCGGGTCAGCAGCGGCAAGGTGCTGGACCGCCTGATCGCGATGTCCCGCGGCAGTGCCTAGGCTGCGGGGCCCAGGCGAGCCGCGGTCGCCCGGCTTGGGCTTCAGCACTCCTGAGTAGGCGAAGATCTGACGGCGTATCTCGGGCACCGCGTCACCCTAGGCCAAAGCCTCTAGGGTGGGAAGGGTGCACGTGCTGTCCGTTTTGGCCTCACACGGCCGGGTCGTCCCCGCCGTGCTGGCAGTCGCGGGGCTGGCAGTAGGGGCAGGCGGTACCGCCGCCATCCTTTCCGGCTCCGGCCCCGGCCATGTCGTGTCGATGCCGGCGGCCGGGCGTGGGAGCGCCACGCTGGACGTCACCAGCGGGACTCCCGTGCTGACGATCACGGTTGCCCGCCTGGGCGGCACGCTGCTGCGCGTCTCCACGCCGAGCAGCGCTCCGGTGCGGCCGGTGCTCACCGGTGCCGCGCCCGTGGTGCTGTCGCTGGCCGGCGCGGGCGCGGACGATCACGGCCATCCCGCGTCCTATGCCGTCAGCGTGGTGCTCAATTCGGCCGTGGTGTGGAGCCTGGACCTCGCGTCCGGCACCCAGCGGACCTCCGCCGACCTCCGCGGCGGCCGGGTGGGCGCCATCACCGTGACGGCGGGCTCGGACATCCTGGACGTGTCCCTGCCCAGGCCCACCCGGACCATGGCGCTGCGGCTCGCCGGCGGCGCCAGCCAGTTCCTCGTCAGCCTGCCGGGCGGCGTGCCCGCACAGGTGACAGTTGGCGGGGGCGCATCATTCGTGACCGTCGACGGGCAGAGCCGGATCGGGGTGGCAGGCGGCACCGTGCTGACGTCGGCGGGATGGTCGACCGCGACCTCAAGGTTCGACATCGACGTGATCGCCGGGGTCTCCCGCCTGACGGTCAGCCGCTGGCTCAGCTCGGCGGTACCGGCAGGGGGCGGGCCGGGACGGGCGCCGAGTGGATGATCGAGGTCGTGGTGCGGCCGTGCGGGGTGAACAGGTCGAGGATGGGCTCGAGGTCGTCGATCGAGCGCAGGTAGAGCTTCAGGAAGTAGCAGTCCTCCCCCGTGATCCGGTAGCACTCGGTGACGTTGGGCACCTCGCGGGCGATGCCGGGGATCAGCCGCAGCCCGCCGCCGGTCGGGCTGATCCGCACGATCGCGCAGATCGCGTAGCCGAGCGCCCGCGGGCTGACCTCGGCCCGGTAGGTGAGGATCCCGGTCTCCTCCAGGCGGCGCAGCCGGTCGCTCACCGCCGGGCCGGACAGCCCGACCCGCCGCGCCAGCTCGGCGACCCGCAGCCGGGGCGCGGCTTGCAGCTCCGCGACGATCCTGCGGTCGACGGAGTCCATCGCGCTATCCGGGATTTCCAAGGTCTGACGGATGAAATCCCTTCGTTTCGAAGGCATCTCGAGGGCCATTGCCGCACCTTACCCCTTCACGATCCGGCCATCAGCTTCATATGCTCCACCGGTGCCGCGTACAGAGCAAGCCGCGAGGGTGCCGCGCGGATGGGCCGGCCGGCTGCCGCCGCAGTCGTTCTTCCTTGTCAGCGCCGTCTTCCACTACCTCGGGCCGTCGCTGGCCGTGCTGCTGTTCACCCGTGTCGGCGTGCTCGGGGTCGCCTGGCTGCGCATCGCAACCGCGGCCGCGGTGTTCGCCGCCTGGCGGCGCCCGTGGCGGCTGATACGGAACCTGGGCCCAGGCGGCCTGCGCACGCTGGTGGCCCTCGGCGCGGTGCTCGCCGTCATGAACTCGGCGTTCTACCTCGCCGTGGATCGGCTGCCGCTGTCGACGGTGAGCGCGATCGAGTTCGTCGGCCCCGTGATCCTGGCCGCCGCCGGGACGCGGACCAGGCGCAACGCCGGCTCCCTCGTGCTCACCACGGCAGGCGTGGGCATCGTCACCGTGATCCGCGTAGCCGGTCACCTGCTCGGTTTCGCCTTCGCCTTCGCCAACTGCGCGCTTTTCATGCTGTACATCGTGCTCGGCCACCGGATAGCCGAATCCGGCCGCCCGCCGGCCGGGGTGGACAGGCTCGGGGCCGCGATGCTGATCGCAGCCGTAACGGCGACGCCGTGGGGACTGGGCGGCGCCCTGCCCGCTTTCCGGCATCCGGTCCTGCTGCTGGCCGGCGCGGGCGTCGGCGTCTGCTCGTCGGTGATCCCCTACGTCTGCGATCAGCTGGCGATGGCGCGGATGGCGCGGGCCACGTTCTCGCTCATGCTCGCGCTGCTTCCGGTTTTCGCCACCGTCATCGGCGCGATCGTGCTGCGCCAGGTGCCGACCGCCCAGGACATGACGGGCATCGGCCTCGTGGTGGCGGGCCTCGTGCTACACCAGGAGACACAACCAGGAAGGACACAGGGTGGACTACGTAAGGCTGGGATCGACAGGGCTGAAGGTATCGCGGATATGCCTGGGCATGATGAGCTACGGCACAACGGCCAAACGCGACTGGACGCTGGATGAGGCCGCCGCCGAGCCGATCGTCAAGGCGGCCGTCGACGGCGGCGTCACCTTCTTCGACACGGCCGACACGTACTCAGACGGGGCGTCAGAGGAGATCACCGGGCGCCTGCTGGCCAGGCTGTTCGCCCGCCGGGACGACTACGTCCTGGCCACCAAGGTCTATTTCCCTATGGGCGCGGGACCCAACGACCGCGGCCTGTCCCGCAAGCACGTGCTGTCGGCGATCGACGCGTCGCTGCGGCGGCTTGGCATCGATTACGTCGACCTCTACCAGATCCACCGGTGGGACTACGAGACGCCGATCGAGGAGACGATGGCGGCGCTGCACGACGTGGTCCGCGCCGGCAAGGCCCGTTACATCGGCGCGAGCAGCATGTTCGCCTGGCAGTTCGCCAAGGCCCAGCACGCGGCCGAGCGCGGCGGCTGGACCAGCTTCACGTCGATGCAGAATCACTACAACCTGCTGTACCGGGAGGAAGAGCGGGAAATGATCCCGCTGTGCGCCGACCAGGGCATCGCCGTGCTGCCGTACAGCCCGCTGGCCCGCGGCGTGCTCGCGGGGAACCGCACCCGGCAAGGAGAGCGGCGCACCGTCCGGGCCGGCAGCGACCCGCTCTCCGACGAGCGGTACCGCACCGAGGATGACTTCCTGGTGGCGGACCGGGCTGGCGAGGTGGCCGCGGAGCGCGGGGTTCCCGCCGCCCAGGTGGCCTTGGCCTGGCTGCTGAGCCGCCCCGCCGTGACCGCCCCGATCGTCGGCGCGACCAGGCTCGGCCACGTCGCCGACGCCGTCGCGGCCGAGCAGCTCACGCTCACCGCGCAGGAGCTGCGCCGCCTCGAGGAGCCGTACGTCCCGCACCCGGTCCTCGGGCATAGCTGACCACCTGCCCCGCGCGGAGCAGCGATAACCTTGCTGGAGTGATCGATAGGGAGACACGCAGGCTTTCTTTCGGGTCGGTGGCATCTGACTATGACCGGTACCGCCCGGCGCCGCCGCCGGAGGCGCTGGACTGGCTGGTGCCGCCTGACGCCACCGCGGTGCTCGACCTCGCGGCCGGCACCGGCGTCGTGACCAGGGAACTCGTCCGCCGGGCCGCGGGCACGCAGCGAGTCATCGCGGTCGAGCCGGACGACCGGATGCGCGCCGTGCTGGCGGCCGGGTGCCCGGAGGCGGAGGTGCTGGCCGGGCGGGGTGAGGACATTCCGCTCCCGGACGCGTCGGTGGACGCGGTGGTGATCTCCGCCGCATGGCACTGGCTCGATCCGGAACGGGCCGTGCCGGAGATCACCCGGGTGCTGCGCGTTGGCGGCCGGCTCGGCGTGATCTGGGTCTCCAGGGACGTGCGGGTGCCCTGGGTGGCTGAGTTCAACGCGCTGGCCCATGAGTCACGTGAGGCCGATCGCCCGCGGGAGGCAGGTCGTCAGCCAGATGGCGCCACGGCGGGCCGCCGCCGTCGTGAGGTGACGTTCCCGGCCGGGACCCCGCTCTCGCCGGTCGAGGAACTGACGGTGGAGTATTCGTTGCCGCGGACCAAGGACGAGCTATTCGGCCTGCTCGGCACCTACAGCGGGGTGATCACGCTGGATCCGGGCCGCCGGGCTGAGTTCGCCGCGCGGGTCCGGGCCTTCCTCGACCGCCAGCCGTGGGACCGGACCGACCTTCCGCTGATCTGCCGGTGCCTGCGCAGCACGCGGGTGCTCGCGTCCGGCCCTCCCCCCGGGCCGCGGCCCAGGCGCTCCGGTTTTCCTCAGGCTGGGGCGCCGAGGTAGCGCAGGACGGCCAGGACGCGGCGGTTGTCGCTTTCGCCCTGAGGAAGGCCGAGCTTGCCGAAGATGCTGGCAACGTGCTTCTCGACGGCGCCGCCTGTCACGACGAGCTCGGCGGCGATGCCGGCATTGGACCTGCCCTCGGCCATCAGGGCGAGCACCTGGCGTTCGCGGGGGGTGAGGGTGGCCAGGCCGCCGCGCTGCCTGCTCGCGCGGAACAGCTGGCTGACCACCTCCGGGTCCAGCGCGGTCCCGCCGCCGGCTACCCGCTCGAGCGCGGCAGTGAACTCCGACACGTTGGCTACCCGGTCCTTGAGCAGGTAGCCGACGCCGGCCGCGCCGCCCTCAAGCAGCTGGGCGCTGTAGGACGTCTCGATGTACTGGGAGAACATGAGCACGCCGGTGCCCGGGCACTTGCGCCGCAGCTCGAGCGCGGC
>JASHTQ010000200.1 GCA_030040475.1 Streptosporangiaceae bacterium | reverse complement strand
CGCGTCGGCGAGCCGGTCGAGCGCGTCGGCCAGCAGCAGCCCGGGCGGCTCGGCACTCGCCGCGCGGCAGGACCCGGGCATCGCCGCCGCAAGGTCACGCGCGCGCCGCGCGTCCTCGCCGCCGAGCACGGGGCGCCACCGGGCGGCGTACGTCCCGTTCTCGGCCACCAGAACCGGCAGTACCCGGCCGCGGGTTGCCAGGCCGGCGGAGAAGCGGGCCAGCGCGGCCAGGTACGGCAGCGAGGCGCCCGGGGTCACGAGCTCACCGAGACGGTCGGCGGCGCGCAGCACGTCCAGCGCGGCGGCCGGATCCAGGGCCAGCGCCGGGACCCGCCAGCTGGCCAGTCGGACGCGGCCGCGGCGTGAGTCCGGAGCATCCGGCCGGATCAGCTCGGGCGAGGCGAGCGGCCGGACGGGGCCGAAGGCCGACGGCAGCTGCAGGACGAGCTCGCCGTCTACCGCCTTGCGCGCCGCCTCGCCGTCCGGCCCGGGCAGCGCGGCCAGCACGTCGGCCAGCTCGGCGGCCTGGCAGGCGAACGGATGCGGCAAGGGGCTGACCGGCACGTCCTCGTTACGCGGAGGTGGTGCGGGGACCTCCGGCAGGTCCGGGTCTTCGGCCCACAGGCACAGCGCTGCGCGCGCCCACACGCCATGGATGACCCGCATGCCACTACGACTCCTGCTCCGCGCCTACCCTCAGAACGCTAACAGCACCCGGGACCCTGGCGTGCTGACACGCCGCGAAGCCGGGCAGCCCGCCCGCCCTCATCCGCGGCGATGCAGGCGGCGCGGCGATACCTGTGCATGCCGTGGCGCCCGGGCGCGCCGTGAAGCCTGGGAGAACCGGGAATTTCTGTGCCGCCGGGCCGCGTGCCGACCCTGGGGCGTGAACAGGTCGCCGCCTGCGGCACGCTCGGTCAGCGCGATGATCCCGCGCCGCTCCCGCCGGGTCAGGATCACGTACCACACCGCCATCATGTACCCGAGGGTGAGGGCAGCCGCCAGGCCGAGCCGGCCGGGGAGCCCGCCGGTCAGGCGGGCCAGCAGGAAGGCGGCAGCGCCAAGCGCGAGCGGCCCGGCGAGAGAGCGCAGGCGCCGGTCCGACAGCGGCAGCCACGGCAGGGACGCGACCCGCCGCGCCGCGCCGAACAACAGCGCGGAATCGAGCGCGCACCCCGCCGACCAGGCCAGCGCCGCCCCGACCACCCCGAACCGCTCGGTGAGTATCCACGCCGCCACCAGGTAGGGCACGAGCTGGGCCGCCCTGATGTAGGCGATCATCTTGGTGCGCCCGGACGACAGCAGGTACGAGGTCGGCATGAAGGCGAGGCAGTCGAACCACACTCCGGCGACGGCGACCAGGAAGGCCGCGGTGCTGTGGACGCCGTACTGCGGCCCCGCCCAGAGCGACAGGAACGGCCTCGCGACGAACGCGAGCAGTATCGCGGCGGGAGTGACCAGGAGGAACAGCCCGGAAAGGCCCTTGGCGTACAGGGCGCGCAGGTCGTCGGGCCGCCCGGCCGCCTCCAGTCTGGCCAGCCCGGGCAGGAGCGGGGCGGTCAGCTGTTCGGGGAGCACCTGCAAGGTGGTAGCGACGTTCAAGGCGACGGCAAAGTAGGCGACGGCGGCCGTCGAGTGGTTGTGGGCAAGGAAGAAGCGCTCGGCCGAGCTCAGCGGGACGAGGACTATGCCCGTTACGGTGAGCGCGCCGCCATAGGTCAGCAGCTTGCGGAGGACGACCTTGTCGAACCTGGGGTGCCAGATCTCCGGCTGCAGGCGGACTGCCAGCAGCAAGTTCGCGGCCAGCAGCAGGATCGAGGTATCGAGGTTCACGACCGCCACGGTCGTGACGCCGCCCCTGAAGACCGCAAGCGCCACCGGGGCACCGATCGTCCCCAGCAGGTTCACAACCGTGGTGATGACGGTCCACTGGCGCCACCGCAGGCGCACAACCTGCGGGGTGTTGACGATGCCTGCCACGGACTGGAGCAAGAAGATGGCGCAGCCGATCCTGAGCGCGACCGTGCCGACGTTCAGCAGTCCTTGCTCGTCGTGCAGGAGGCCGACCAGGATGGGGTGAGCCGCCAGCGCGAGAGCGGTCGCGACGCAGCCGGTCGTGACGGCGATCAGGCCGAGAGCCGTCCAGACAACCGACGACTCGCCGCGTGCGTCACCGTGCTCGTAGTAGGCGGCGCCGAACTTCGTCGACGCGGTCCCCATCCCAAGGTCGGCGGTGCTGGCCCAGGCGGTCGCCACGAGCAGCAGCGTCCAGAGCCCGTAGCTCGCCGGGCCGAGCAGCCTGATCAGGAAGGGGGTCGCGACGAGGTTAGCGAGCAGGAGGACGGCGCGCCCCCCGAAGCCCCACGCGCCGGAGGCGGCGACCTGCGCGTCTATGGGTGCGAGCGGCTCGGCCGATGGCCCGGCGAGCCCGTCTGCGGGCAGTGCCCAGGCATCGGGGGTCACCGTTCACCCCAGGTGCCCGTAGCGATCCGCTCTGTCGACCATCTCGAGGTACCTCTCGAATCCGGCGGGGGTTCCCTGGCCGTCACACGGGCCGGGCTCGTCGGATCCCGCCGGTCTCGGCTGGAGCAACTGCGCGATCGCCTGCCGAGTCTGGCCGGCAAACTCGCCCGCGGTGGCCAGCAGGCCGTCCCGCAGCGAACGCGTGAGGCCGTTTTTTACCGACCGCCCGCCGGGCATACGGCCGCTCGGAGCCCACTCGCTGAGCTGGCGGACCACCAGACGGTTCGACCTGCATCCCGCTAGTTCCTTCACCACCTCTTCGGGTACGGCCGCCCCTAGAGTCTCGCGCGTTCGGTTGAGCATGACGCTCACCGGCAGCGCCACTCGCCAGGCACGGCAGCGCTGCACGAGCACTTCCCAGTCGGGTTCCCGGCTGGCGATGGTGCGCTGGATGTCCAGCAGCCGCCGGAGTTGCTGGTCCGCCCCGAACGACGCGTGCAGCGCGAGATGGGCGAGGAAGTCGTTGCGGTCGAGGGTCCAGGCGTCCACCTCCTTCAGCCGGGTCAGCTCGCGCCGTCGCAACAGGTCCTCGGTCGGTATCGCCCACCGCTCGCGGGCGCTGCGGAGGTAGACGAGGTGCCAGTGCAGGTCGACCATCGGCAGTCCGTGCACGGCCATGTTCAGCTGGCCCTTCGCGGCCTTGACCACGAATGGCCAGTCCGGCTCGGCGAGCACCGCCCCCGCGGCCTCAAGGGCATTCAGCGCCTCCCGCAGCTGCCCGGGGAGGACCATCAGGTCGAGGTCCGCGTAGCCGCGGGGCACCTCCGGGTAGCTCAGCTCGGCCAGCACCGGACCCTTCAGCGCCACCCAGGTCACGTCGGCTTGATCGAGCGCGCCGGCGAATTTCCCGAGCACGCCGAGGTAGGCGAGGTGACGCACGGCGTCCCGGCGTGCCTCGGTAGCCAGCCGGTATGCGGGCCCGGGCGGGAGCAACCCGGTCAGCAGCTCACCGGCCGGCCCGGCCAGCCCCTCGGATAGGACGAGGTCCGCCAGTTGCTCCGGGTCGCAGGCGGCGACGAGCGATGCCAGCGGCGGCCCGGCCTGGGCGGGCGCTTGCGCGGACGGCCCCGCCCGGAGCGAGGCGACGAGCGCTCGCCTGCACTCAACTGGCCAACGAGAGCTCAACCGAGGATCTCCTGCAGGCAGCGGCTGGCGAAACACAGGTCCGTCCCGGTGGCCAGCGAATAGCAGGGCACCTCCCGGACCAGCTCGGCCAGCACGTCGAGGTGCGCCTGGGTGGCGGCGGACTGGGTGAGGAGGATGTTCGGCAGGAGTTCCCGCAGGGCATGGGACGCGGAGACCGCCGTCAGGACGCTCCTGCGCTCGCCTGAGATCCTCGGCATTATCAGGGCGTACGGCCGGCAAGCCGGAACGGGGAGCACGCCGAACGCCTCTTCGACGTCGACCGGGTGCTTGTCGCGCCCGGCCAGCGTCGGCTCGCCCACCAGGTGACGCAGCTGTGAGAACATTCTCGCCGTATCGTCGCTGCAGTCGATCTCGTCCGAGAAGCCCCAGGCCAAGGTCGCCCCGGACTGCCGCGCGAGGAACACCATGTCGTCGCTCAAGAAGTCCCAGCCGTCCATGATCAGGGCCGCGGTCAGCGTCGACTTTCCCGAACCGCTGGTGCCGGCGAGCAGCACGCCGCGGCCCTCCCTTGCCACGCAGCCGGCGTGCAGCGGGAAGCGCCCCTTGCGCTTCATCACCTCCATCAGCGCGATGGTGAAAAAGGGATAGGCGGCCAGGACGCTCCCCGGACCCTGGCTGAGCACCGCGGACTGGACCACCCCGGCCGCGGGGGTGCAGAGCATGCGCAGGTGGCCGGGGTAGTCCATAAACAGCTGATCGAGCGCATCGAAGTACAGCAGCTGACCGCTCGGCGCGTCGTACACGGGCCTGGCGGCCCCGTCCGGGGACGCCGCGAAACCGTCGCCTCCGCCTGCTCGGATATCGAAAACGACGGACGCGGGCTTGGCCGCGAGACTACGCAGGAATCGCAGCCGTGTGCCGAGAAGAGCCGCCACCTCTCCGGTCGCGTTCACCTTGATCTCTACGCCGCACAGTGAGTAGGTATCCGCCAGGCGCGCGGCTGGACCCGCGTTGGCGGGACGAACGTTCATGGCGTAGGGCTCACACTCGTCAGCCCGTGGGACGACAGCCGCACCAACTCGATAAAGGCGCCACGGGGATCCGCCGCCTCCAGCACGGGCTCCCCGTCCAGAACAAGCCAGCAGTGCCCGGCCGCGCCCGGGTCGCGCACCTGGCCCATGCCGAAACACAGGGCGACGTCCAAGCCGGCCCGTCGCAGGACGTAGTAGCCGGTAATTCCCCTGGTGAGGCATCCGGGGCGAACCAGTGGCTTGCCCCAGCGGATCAACTCGTCGATTCGGTGGCCGACGATCTCGACCACCTGGCCCGGATCTGCCGATCCAGGGCGGGACGAGCGCAGCGCAGGCTCAAGGCACCGCTGCAAACGCTCCAGGTTCAGGCGGGCCAGCAACGGGGCAGCCACGGCCACCGTCACGGTAACGGGCAACGAGACCCCATAACCACTGCCCGCCCGCCATCGCGGCGAGGCCAGGCTACGCCTTGACGACCAGATTTTCCTGTTCAAGCTCGTCCAGGATGTCGTCCGCATCGGCCGAGGCCACGTCTTCGGCCACGTCGAACTCGTCGCAGATGACCGAGACGATTTCGGCGATAGACCTCGTGCCATCGCAGAGCTCCCAGATGCGGCTACCCACGGAATTGAGGGAGAAGTACTCGCCGCTTTCGATGTCAAGGAGCACGGCCTCCCCGTCTGCCACTTGGGCGGCGACACCCTCACGCCGTCTGGGGAAGACCGTGGGCTTACGGGCTGGGCCAGGGACCCGTCCCGGGTCACCGGTAGCCATCGGCTACCCGCCAACGGGCCCCAGCCCCAGACCGTGCGGCCAAGCTCAGAACCAAGGCTTGTGGTTCCACCCGGAGAGCTTCGTGAGCTCCCGGAGCAGACCCAGGCGCCTGAGTGCTGGCCTTTCATAACGGCGCTTGGTCATGTCGTCCTAACCGCCTTTCGTGCAAACGCGTCTAACGCACCAACTATGCATGAGATGACGTACGGGATGCGTTTGATACATCCGCAGTTCTCATGAGGTAAATCTCCAGGCCACGCTAAACCATAGCACCGAGGAGGCCTAGGTCGACTGGTGATAGCGGGTAACAACTCGCCTTCAGGACGAACCGGAAGTGCCGACGTCGTGAACCAGCGAGGGCTACTCCAGCGTCTGGGCTGGATGCTTGGCGTCCTCGTCCTCGGCGGGACCCGACGGCGGGGCGATCTTGTGGAACTGCTTGTTCATCGAGCGCAGCAGGAAGACAAGCACGAGGCCAATCCCGGCCACGACGAGGAAGCCGAGCACTCCGGGCTCGACGTCGTTGCTTGCGGACGAGGAGGACGCGGCCAGCACCGCGATTACACCGAGCGTCAAAGGCTCACCTTCTCCCAGACACCCGCGAAGAGGTCATCTTCTGGCAGTTCGCTATCGACAAGCGACCTAGCCAGATGATAGTCCTCCGTCGGCCAAGCGGCCCGCTGCACCTCGATCGGGCAGCGGAACCAGAAGCCGTCCGGGTCGACCTGGGTAGCGTGCGCCTTCAGCGCGCGGTCCCTGACCTCGAAGAACTCGCCGCACGCCACGCGGGTGGTGATCTCCGGCGCCTCGCCGCGCTTGGCGGCCCGCTCCTGCCACTCCTCGAAGATCTTGGTGTACGGCGACTCGAGCCCGCGGCGGATCATCTCCTCGTGCAGCGCCACGTACTTCTCGGCGTGGAAGGACGCGAAGTAGTACAGCTTCAGCGCCTGCCACGGGTCGCCCGTCCCCGGGTAGGCGTCGGGGTCGGCCGCCGCCTCGAACGCCGCCACGGTGACGTTGTGCGTCATCACGTGATCGGGGTGCGGGTAGCCGCCCTGCTCGTCGTAGGTGAGGATGACGTGCGGCCGGAACTCGCGGATGGCACGGACCAGCGGCTCGGCCGCCTGCGCCAGCGGGGTCAGCGCGAAGCAGCCATCGGGCAGCGGGGGCTTCGGGTCGCCGTCGGGCAGCCCGGAGTCGACGAACCCGAGGAAGCGCTGCTGCACCCCGAGGATCTCGCGGGCCCGCTCCATCTCCTCCCGCCGGATGCTGGCCATCTCGGCCTTGACCTCGGGACGGTCCATCGCCGGGTTGAGCACGTCGCCGCGCTCGCCGCCGGTCAGCGTGCAGACGAGCACCTGCGCGCCCTCGCTGGCGTAGCGCGCCATCGTGGCGGCACCCTTGCTCGACTCGTCGTCCGGGTGCGCATGCACGGCCATCAGCCGCAGCTGGGTTTGCACCAGTGATCTCCCTCGTTTACCCTTCAATGCCGCAACACCTGTTCGGCGGCCGGACATTCCCCGTCCCCCGGCGCTTAAGAAAGGGCCTGAGGGGGCATCTCCATTTGACTAGATGGCTCAAGTCACCGACGCTTGTTAGCCTCAGCAGATTACCCCCGAGGACCGGGCACGGTCCCGCGGACCGCAAGGTCCTGCGCAGTTTGTACCTAGGAGTGACCCGTGACTGAGACGCGCGACGACAGCGTCACCTGGCTGACCCAGGACGCATACGACCGGCTCAAGGCCGAATTTGACCACCTCTCGGGACCGGGACGCGTCGATATCGCGAAGAAGATCGAGGCGGCCCGCGAGGAGGGTGACCTGCGCGAGAACGGCGGGTACCACGCGGCCAAGGACGAGCAGGGTCAGATCGAGGCGCGGATCGTCGTACTCCAGCACAT
>JASHTQ010000199.1 GCA_030040475.1 Streptosporangiaceae bacterium | reverse complement strand
GCGAAGGCCTTCTCCAGCGTGTCCCACCGGTCGGTGTTGACCGGGCCCGGGTTGACCGTGTTGATGCGCACCCCGTACCGGCCGTACTGCTCGGCCACCGAGGAGGCGAAGTTGATGTCCGCGGCGTTCGCCACCCCCGCGGTCATCTCCCAGTAGCTGGGCTTGAGGCCGTCGTTGCCGACGACGAGCACGATGGCGCCCTCGCCCCGCTCCCGCATGTGGCCGATCACCGCGCGTACCGAGCGCACGTAGCCCATGAACTTCAGGTTCAGGCTCGACATCCACTGCTCTTCTGTCAGGTCCTCGAGCAGCCCGCCCGGCGAGCTGCCCGCGCAGGTGACCAGGATGTCGATGTGGCCGAACCGCTCGAGCGTGACGTCGACGCAGCGCTGGACGTCGGCGGTCACGCTCATGTCCCCGGCGAGCGGCAGCACCGCGCGCCCGGTCTCCGCGGCGATCTTCTCCGCGGCGGCCTCGAGCGGCTCCGCGGTCCGGGCCGTGATGACCACGTCGCAGCCCTCGCGGGCGAGATGCTCGGCCACGCACCGGCCGATGCCCTTGCTCGCCCCGGTGACGAAGGCCACCTTCCCGTCCAGCCGCAGGTCCACCGCAACCCCTCCGCCCAGCCACGACGTCACACCCCCGGTAGGCCGGATGGTATATCAAATATCAAATCAACGGAAGATCCAGTACCGCGTCGTTCGCGGCGGGTTTGTGGTGAGCGGGGTGCGGTAGCGCGCGGGGGTTGTGGTTCGGGGTCAACGGCGAGATTGCCCCCTTCCCTGGCTGCCCGGCTCGGAGTACGTAAGAGATAGGCGGCTGAGGGGTGAGCAGCGCCAGGATCCAGGGCAGGGCATGGCACGCTGTGCGCCTGGCGTAGGCTTGTTCGCCTAGCGTAATACGCGGCCTCAGTACCATTTATAACCAGATCACACTCTCCGGGAGAGGAAGCACTCAGGTGCCGCTAGTTGTACGGAACACCCCTCGTACCGATCTCGAGATCGTCGACGGCCTGGCGCAGGCGGGGGTGGCGACGGTGCACGAGGCCCAGGGCCGGACGGGGCTGCTCCGGGCGGACATCCGCCCGATCTTCCGGCCGGCGCGCATCGCGGGCAACGCGCTGACCTGCGAGGTCGCCCCGGGCGACAACTGGTCCATCCACGTGGCCGTCGAGCAGGCGCAGCCGGGCGACATCCTCGTCGTCACCCCGACGAGCCCGTGCGACGACGGGTACGTGGGCGACCTGCTCGCCGGGAGCCTGCGGGCGCACGGCGTCAGGGGAGTGGTGATCGACGCCGGCGTGCGGGACGTCGCGACGCTGACCGAGATGGCCTTCCCCGTCTGGTCCAAGGCGATCTCGGCCAAGGGGACGGTGAAGGAAACCCCGGGGGACGTGCAGATCCCGATCGTCTGCGCCGGCGTCTACATCAGGCCGGGCGACGTGGTGGTGGCCGACGACGACGGGGTGGTGGTCGTGCCGCGCGGCGGGGCGAAGACCGTCCTGAACGCGGCTCATGACCGCGAGGCCAACGAGGCGTCCAAACGAACAAGGCTGAACGCCGGCGAGCTCGGCCTGGACCTGTACGGCATGCGCGACAGGCTCGCGGCCAAGGGCCTGCGGTACGTCGACTTCGAGGACGTGACGTGACCCAGACCGCCATCGCCTGCGCCGCCATGCGCGGCGGGACCTCAAAGGGCCTGGTGTTCCTCGAAGACAGCCTGCCGCACGACCGCGCGACGAGGGACGCCGTGCTGCTGGCCGCGATGGGCTCGCCCGACCCGCGTGAGATCGACGGCATGGGCGGCAGCCACCCGCTGACCTCGAAGGTCGCCGTGGTGAGCCCGTCGAGCCGCGGCGACGCGGACGTCGAGTACCTGTTCCTGCAGGTCTGGCCCGACCGTGCGGAGGTCTCCGACAGCCAGAACTGCGGCAACATGCTCGCCGCCGTCGGGCCGTTCGCCATCGAGCAGGGCCTCGTGCCGCCCGAAGGCGAGACGACGCCGGTGCGCATCTGGATGCGCAACACGCAGACGCTCGCCACCGCGCTGATCCAGACGCCGGACGGGCAGGTCAGCTACCAGGGGCAGGCGCGCATCGACGGCGTGCCGGGCACCCACGCGCCCATCCCCATCGAATTCGCCGACGTCGCCGGGTCCTCATGCGGCGCGCTGCTGCCGACGGGCAATGTCGTCGACGTCATCGAGGGCACGACCGTGACCTGCATCGACAACGGCATGCCGGTGGTCTGCCTGGCCGCCTCCGACTTCGGGCTCAGCGGGCAGGAGTCGCCCGAGGAGCTTGAAAAGAACACCGAGCTGAAGCAACGGGTCGAGGCGATCCGGCTGGCCGCCGGGCCGCTGATGAACCTGGGCGACGTGGCCGGCACGACCGTGCCGAAGATGAGCCTGGTGTCCCCTCCGGCGACCGGCGGCACGATCGCCACCAGGACGTTCATCCCGCACCGCGTGCACGAGGCGATCGGGGTGTTCGGCGCGGTCTCGGTGGCCACCGCGTGCGTGCTGCCCGGCTCGGTGGCGCACAAGGTCGCGGTGATCCCGGCAAAGGCCGAGGGCTCGATCGACGTCGAGGTCGAGCACCCCACCGGCTTCTTCACCGTCACGATCGAGGTGAAGATCGACGACGGCGTTCCCGTGGTGACGCGGTCTGCGCTGCTGCGCACCGCGCGCATGCTCATGCGCGGCGAGGTGCTCGTGCCCGCGTCGGCCTGGGACGGGAAGACGTCGCGATGATCATCGACTGCCATGGTCACTACACGACCGCCCCGCCGCAGCACGGCGCCTGGCGCAAGGCCCAACTCGAAAGCTTCGCCGAGGGCCGCCCGGCCCCCGCCTACCCGGATATAACCGACGACGAGATCCGCGAGTCGATCGAGCAGAACCAGCTCAGGCTGATCCGCGAGCGCGGCGCGGACATGACGATCTTCTCGCCGCGCGCCTCGGCCATGGCCCACCACCTCGGCGACGAGCGGGTCAGCGAGGAGTGGTCGCGGGCCTGCAACGACCTGATCGCGCGCGTCGTCGGGCTGTTCCCCGAGACGTTCGCCGGCGTCTGCCAGCTGCCGCAGTCGCCGGGCGCCGGGCTGAAGGCGTCGGTGGCCGAACTCGAGCGGTGCGTGCTCGAGCTCGGGTTCGTCGGCTGCAACCTCAACCCGGACCCGAGCGGGGGGTACTGGACGTCCCCGCCGCTGACCGACCGGTACTGGTACCCGATCTACGAGAAGATGGTCGAGCTCGGCGTGCCGGCCATGGTGCACGTGTCCAGCAGCGCCAACCCCGTGTTCCACGCCACGGGCGCGCACTACATCAACGCGGACACCACCGCGTTCATGCAGTTCGTCGAGGGTGACCTGTTCGCGGACTTCCCCGAACTCCGGCTCGTGATCCCGCACGGCGGCGGGGCGGTCCCCTACCACTGGGGGCGCTATCGCGGGCTTGCCGACATGCTGAACAAGCCGCCGCTGGCCGAGCACGTGATGGCGAACGTGTGCTTCGACACCTGCGTCTACCACCAGCCGGGCATCGACCTGCTGCTGCAGGTCATCGACCCGGGCAACGTCCTGTTCGGGTCGGAGATGGTGGGCGCCGTCCGCGGCATCGACCCGCAGACCGGCCACTACTTCGACGACACCAAGCGGTACATCGACGCGGCAAGCATCTCGGCGGCCGACCGAGCGAACGTGTACGAGGGCAACGCCCGGCGCGTGTACCCGCGGCTCGATCAGGCCCTACAGGCACGAGGACGGTAGATGCCCGCCACCTTCACCCCGGACGCGGACTGGCTCACCTTCGACCCGAACCCGAGCAAGCCGGCCTTCGTCCCGCCGCCCGGCGCCGTCGACGCCCACTGCCACGTGTTCGGCCCGGGCGACGTCTTCCCGTACGCGCCGGAGCGCAAGTACACGCCGACCGACGCGCCCAAGGAGGTGCTGTTCGAGCGGCGCGACTTCCTCGGCTTCGACCGCAACGTCATCGTCCAGGCGACCTGCCACGGCGCCGACAACCGCGCCCTGGTGGACGCGCTGCTGACGGCGGGGGACCGGGCCCGCGGTGTGGCCACCGTGAAGCCCGGCGTATCGGACAAGGAGCTCGAAGACCTGCACGCGGCCGGCGTGCGCGGCATCAGGTTCAACTTCGTGCGCCGCCTGGCCGACCCCAAGCCCGACGATTACTACAACGGACTGGTCGAGGCGGTCGCCGAACTCGGATGGCACATCGTCGTCTACTTCGAGGCCCCCGACCTGGCCGAACGCTGGCAGCTTTTCACCTCCATGCCCACGGTCGTCGTCGTCGACCACATGGGACGGCCGGACGTGACCCAGCCGCTCGACGGCACCGGCTTCGAGCTGTTCAACCGCTTCATGCGCGAGAACGAGAACGTCTGGGCCAAGGTCAGCGGCGCGGAGCGGCTGTCGGTGTCCGGGCCGCCGACGTACGACGACTTCGTCCCGTTCGCCCGCCACATCGTGCGGGCGTTCCCCGACCGGGTGCTGTGGGGGACCGACTGGCCGCACCCGAACATGAAGAGCCACATGCCCGACGACGGCGCGCTCGTCGACATCGTCCCGCGGATCGCCCCCACCGCCGACCTGCAGCGCCGGCTGCTCGTCGACAACCCGCAGCGCCTGTACTGGGAGGCCAGATGACCGATTACACCTCGGAGTTCGACGACATCCCCGGCACCAGGGTGTTCACCGCGCAGCGGGCGAAGGCGGGCTACCACCTGAACCAGTTCTGCATGAGCCTGATGAAGGCGGAGAACAGGGCGAGGTTCAAGGCCGACGAACGCGCCTACCTGGACGAATGGCCGATGAGCGAGGCGCAGAAGCAGGCCGTGCTCGACCGCGACTACAACGCGATGCTCGGGCTCGGCGGGAACATCTACTTCCTGGCCAAGATCTTCGCCACCGACGGGCTGAGCTACCTCCAGGCGGTGTCCACGATGACCGGCATGAACATCGAGGACTACCAGCAGATGATGCTGTCCGGGGGACGCTCGCCCAAGGGCTGGCGCTCGGTGAAGGACGGTAGCGAATAATGGCGCGCATCACCGCCGGGCTGACCACCAGCCACATCCCGGCGATCGGGGCGGCGATCGACCTCGGCAAGACCTCCGAGCCCTACTGGAAGCCCCTGTTCGCCGGGTACGAGTGGACCAAGGCCTGGGCCGCCACCGAGGTCCCCGACGTGGTGATCCTGGTCTACAACGACCACGCCACCGCGTTCACCCCCGAGATCGTGCCCACGTTCGCGCTGGGCTGCGCCGATGAGTTCCCGCCCGCCGACGAGGGATACGGCGCCCGCCCGGTGCCTGTCGTGCGGGGCCATCCCGAACTGGCCGCGCACATGGCGGAGGCGCTGATCCTGGACGAGTTCGACCTCACCCTGCTGTACAAGCTCGACGTGGACCACGGCCTGACCGTGCCGCTGTCGCTTGTCTACGGCCAGCCGGAGGAGTGGCCGGTACGGGTCATCCCGCTCGCGGTCAACGTCGTGCAGTACCCGCCGCCGACCGGCCACCGGTGCTACCTGCTCGGCAAGGCCATCCGCCGGGCGGTGCAGAGCTTCGACGAGGACATCACGGTCCACGTCTGGGGCACCGGCGGGATGAGCCACCAGCTGCAGGGACCCCGCGCCGGGTTCATCAACTCCGAGTTCGACAACGCCTTCTTCGACCGGCTCGTCGACGACCCGGACAACCTGGCCCTCGTGCCGCACATCGAGTACGTGCGCGAGGCGGGCTCGGAGGGGATCGAGCTCGTCATGCAGCTGATCATGCGCGGCGCGATGGGCCCCAAGGTCACCGAGCTCTACCGCTTCTACCACGTGCCTGGGTCCAACACCGCCGTGGGGCACATCGTGGTCAGGCCCACCGACTAAGGGAGCGAACCAGACCCATGCGCATCGCAGTCGCCGGAGCCGGCGCGTTCGGCATCAAGCACCTGGACGCCCTCGCGGTCATCGACGGCGTCTCCGTCACGTGGGTGATCAGCCGCAGGCTGGAGCAGGCGCAGGAGGTCGCGGAGAAGTACCGCGCCGCCCACGCATCGACCGATCTCGACGACGCGCTGCGCAGCGACGACGTGGACGCCGTCATCTTGTGCACCCCGACCCAGCTGCACGCGCGGCAGTCCGTCGCCGCGATGCGGGCGGGCAAGCACGTCCAGGTCGAGATCCCGCTCGCCGACAGCTGGGCGGACGCGGAGCAAGTCCGGCGGGTCCAGCAGGAGACCGGCCTGACCTGCATGGTCGGGCACACCCGGCGGTTCAACCCGTCGCATCAGTGGGTCCACCGCCGGATCGCGGCGGGCGAGCTGTCGATCCAGCAGATGGACGTGCAGACCTACTTCTTCCGCCGCACCAACTCCAACGCCCTCGGCCAGCCGCGCAGCTGGACCGATCACCTGCTCTGGCACCACGCCGCGCACACCGTCGACCTGTTCCGGTACCAGACCGGCGAGGAGGTCCGGATCGCGCACGCCGTGCAGGGGCCGGTCAACCCCGGGCTCGGGATCGCGATGGACATGTCGATCCAGCTGCGAACGCCGAGCGCGAAGATCTGCACGCTGTCGCTGAGCTTCAACAACGACGGCCCGCTCGGCAGCTTCTTCCGCTACATCTGCGACAACGGCACCTACATTGCCCGCTACGACGACCTGGTCACCGGGCGCGAGGAGCCGATCGACGTGTCCAAGGTCGACGTATCGACAAACGGGATCGAGCTGCAGGACCGCGAGTTCGTCTCGGCGATCCGCGAGGGCCGCGAGCCGAATTCCAGCGTCCGCGAGGTCCTCCCGTGCTACCGCGTGCTGGGCGAACTGGAGATACAACTCGCCGCAGAGGGATAGCCGAGGCCGATACCACCGTCCGTTCGGAAGAATTCAAGATCTTTTCTACCGAACGGGGGGTGGTGGCTCTCCCGCGCCCGCCTTCACCTCAGGCCAGCGCGCTCCTGACGATCTTGCCCAGCTGGTTGCGGGGCAGCGCGGCCAGCGCGAACACCCGCTTGGGGCACTTGTAGGCGGCCAGCTGGGTGCGGGCGTGCGCGATGAGCGCGGCCTCGTCGAACGGGTGCCCGTCGCGGAGCACGACCCAGGCGGTCACCTGCTCGCCCCAGTGATCGTCGGGCAGCCCGGTCACCGCCGCCTCCGCCACCGACGGATGGGCCTCAAGGACGATCTCGACCTCGCGCGGGTAGACGTTGAGCCCGCCGGTGATGATCATCTCCTTGATCCGGCCGCGGATCCTCAGGTGCCCGGTCTGCGGGTCCACCGCGCCGATGTCCCCGGTGCGGAACCAGCCGTCCGGGGCGAGCGCGGCGGCGGTCGCGGCCGGGTCGCGCCAGTAGCCGGCGAACACCTGCGGCCCGCGGACACCGATCTCGCCGTCCGCGCCGGGCTCGGCGGCGATCCTGGCCTGCACGCCGGGCAGCGGCATCCCGACCGTGTCGCCGCGCGGGTCGTCGACCGGGTTGGACACGTCGAGCCCGGACTCGGTGGTGCCGTACCTGATCAGCGGCACCCGCCCGAGCGCCTCGGCCAGCCGGCCGGCGAGCGCCGGGCTCAGCGGTGCCGAGCCGCACACCGCGAGCCGCAGCTCGCGCAGCGCAGGTTCGGCCGCCGCGGCGGAGTCGGTCAGGGACTGGTAGATGGTGGGCACGGCGAACAGCGCGGTCGCCCGGGTGCCCGCGATCGTGGCCGCCAGGTCTTCCGGCGAGAACCTGGACCTGATGTGCACGGTGCTGCCCGCGATCAGCGCCGTGTTCAGGCCGCCGAGGCCGTGCTGGTGATACAGCGGCAGCGCGTGCACGAGCACCTCGTCGGCCTGCCACCGCCAGGCGGCCATCGCGGCCCGGATCGAGACCGCCACCTCGCGGTGCGTCAGCGGCGCGCCCTTGGGCCTGCCGGTCGTGCCGGAGGTGTAGGCGAGCAGGGCGGTGTCCTGCGGGCGCGCCACCACGTCGCCGGCCGGGCCGGAGTCCGGCAGGTCGGCGACGTCGACCGCCGGAAGGTGCGCGGGCAGCCTGCTGGCCGGCTCGCGATCGGCGAAGGCGAGCACCGCCCCGGAGTCGGCGGCCAGGTGCCCGAGTTCGGCGGCCGTGTAGCCGGGGTTGGCGAGCACGACGACCGCGCCGGCCCGCAGCGCGCCGAGGTAACAGCGGACGAAACCGATGCTCGATCCCGCCGACAGCAGCACCCTGTCCCCGGGCCGGACCCGGCCGGCCAGCCAGCCCGCCACCCTGGCCGCCGCGGCGTCAAGTTCGGCGTGCGTGATCGCCTGCCCGTCGACCGCCGCCGCCACCCGGTCTGGCACCGCCGCCGCGGCCGCCGCGGCCAGCGCCGGAATCGTCTCGGCGCCAAGCCCGGCGACAAACGCCGGGATGTCATCCACGCCGGGCAGGTGCCGCCGCCAGCCCGCCTCGCTCCAGCCCAGATAATCGTTCACTGACGTACCCCGCCTGCCCGCCCGGCTCAGGTCCACGTTCCGGTTACCGGTCATGGCTGGCGGACCCGATCAGGCGGGCCCAGGCCGAGCGGTTGACCTCGCGCTCGGCTTGCAGGCGGTCCAGCAGGCCGCCGGTGACCGTCACGGCCTTGACGCCCGCGCCGGTCCCCCTGGCGGCCAGGTCCGCGGCGATCTGCTCGGCGGACCGTCCAGGATCCTCCGCCACGCGGCTGACCAGGCCTAGGGCCAGCGCCTCCGCGGCGTCTACCCAGCGGCCGGTCAGCACCAGGTCCATCGCCACGCCGCGGCCGACAAGCTCCGGCAGCAGCCAGGCCCCTACCGCCAGGTCCGGGCCCGGCGGGCCGATCCAGCGCAGCCTGGCCCCGGGACCCGCGATCCGCAGGTCGCTGGCCGCGGCGAGCTGCGCGCCACCGCCCACCGCCGGACCGGTCAGCACGGCGATGACCGGCCCTGGCCTGGTGATCATGGCCTGGCAGCAGTCGTAGATCATGTCGGAGATCTCGGCGCGCTCGGAGTCGGTGATGGTCAGGTCGGCGCCTGCGCAGAACACCCCCGGGTCGGTGCTGCCGAGCAGGACCGGTACCTCGGGTTCTGCGGCGAGCGCGTCCCGTACCGCGGCCATCAGGCTCACGTCCAGCGCGTTGCGGCGTTCCGGCCGGTCCAGGCGGAGCCAGCGATAGCCGGCCGGGCTGCTTGTGACCGTCAGGTGCGGATGCGGCATATCGGCTCCGGCTCTCCCCTCGCCTGCCGGCGCGGGGCTTCCATGATCATGGCCAGAATTCGGTCATATTTACATAAAACTGGCCATGATCATGAAACCGGGGTCACTGGGCCCCGCGGAGTGACGGGCTCACGAAACGTCTGAAATATGGTATACCAAATGAACCGGACCGTCCCTGCGGACCCAGCGGAGCGTTCCCGAGGAGCCAGGTGAAGCCAGCGCCGTTCGCCTATCATCGCGCGCACAGCGTCGAGGAGACGGTCGGGCTGCTTACCGAACTGGGCGACGAGGCCAAGATCCTGGCCGGCGGGCTGAGCCTGGTGCCGATGATGAACTTCAGGCTCGCCAGGCCGGCCGCGCTCGTCGACGTGACCAGGATCGAGGGCCTGAGCTACCTGCGAGCCGACGCCGCCGGCGGGCTGCGCATCGGCGCGCTGACCACGCACCGCGCCGTCGAGACCAACAGCGATCCGGCCGTCCGCGACGGGTTCGGCGTGCTGGCCAGGTCGGCCAGGTGGATCGGGCATTACCCGATCCGCGCCAGGGGCACGTTCGGCGGCAGCCTCGCCCACGCCGACCCGGCCTCCGAATGGTGCCTGCTCGCGGTGCTGCTCGGCGCGCGGATCGTGCTGACCGGGCCGGCCGGGCGCCGGGATATCCCGGCCGGGGAGTTCCTGCTCGGGTACTACACGACCGCGGCGGGTCCCGACGAGATGATCACCGAGATCTGCTTCCCCAGGCCGGCGCCGCGGGCGGTGCTGACCGAGTTCGCCCAGCGGCAGGGGGACTTCGCCGTCGTCGCGGCGGCGGTGGACGTCGACATCGCCGGCGGGCTCTGCCGGTCCGGGCGGGTGGTGCTCGGCGGCGTCGGCCCGCTGCCCGTCGAGGTCGACGCCGGCCCGCTGGCCGGCCAGCCCGCCACCGACGACACCTGGCGGGCCATGGGCGAGCACGCCGCGAGCCAGATCGACCCGCCGCAGGACACGCACGGCGACGCCGGCTACCGCCGTGCCCTGGCCGCCACCCTGGTCGCCAGGGCGCTGGCCGAGGCCAGCGAGCGGGGACGGGCCGGTGAGTGAGCCGGTGGGAGTGAGCCAGTGGGTCGGCGCGGCGATGCCGCGCAAGGAGGACCGCAGGATGCTGCTCGGCCGGGGCAGGTTCACCGCCGACCTCGCCAGGCCCGGCCTGCTGCACGCGGCCTTCGTCCGCAGCCCGCACGCCCACGCCAGGATCGGCGCCATCGACACCGCGGCCGCGGCAGGACTGGGCGGCGTGCACGGCGTCTTCACCGGCGCCAGCCTCGGCCATCCGTACCTGCTCGCGCTGCTCGAGCGGGATGAGTTCGTGCCCACCCCGATGCCGATCCTGACCGCGGATGTCGCTCGCTTCGTCGGCGAGCCGGTCGCGGTCGTCATCGCCGAGGATCCCTACCTGGCCGAGGACGCGGCCGAGCTCGTCGCGGTGGACTGGGACCCGCAGCCCCCGGTCACCAGCATCGACGCGGCCGGCTCGCGGGACGCTCCCCGGCTGCACGAGGCGGCCGCCGGCAACCGCATGGTCGACCTGCTGATGTTCGACGACGACAGCCTGCCGGCGATCTTCGCCGCGGCCGCCGCCACCGTCGGCGGCACCTTCGCCAGCGCCCGGGTCGCCGCCCTGCCCCTTGAGGGACGCGCCTGCCTGGCCGAATGGGACGACCGCGATGACCAGCTCGTGATGCACGCCTCCACCCAGGTCCCGCACCAGGTCCGGTCGGGGGTCGCGCAGGCCCTCGGCGTGCCCGAGCGCACCATCCGGGTGATCGCCCCGGACGTCGGCGGGGGATTCGGCCTCAAGTGCGTGGTCGGGCGTGAGGAGGTGGCCGTGGCGGCGGCCGCGCTGCGGCTGCGCCGGCCGGTGCGCTGGGCCGAGGACAGGCAGGAGAACCTGACCGCCGCGTTCCACGGCCACGAGCAGCGCTACCGCGCCAGGGCCGCGTTCGACTCCGACGGCAGGATCCTCGGCCTGGACGCGGAGATCGACTGCGACACCGGCGCGTACTCCGTGTTCCCCTTCACCTGCGCGGTCGAGCCGCTGATGGCCGCGACCGAGCTGCCCGGCGTGTACAAGGTCCCCGCCTACCGGGCCAGGGGCCGGGCCATCGCCACCAACAAGGCCCCGGCCGCCCCCTACCGGGGCGTGTCGCGGCCGCAGATCGTGCTGGTCATGGAGCGGCTGATGGAGAAGGCGGCGCAGGCGCTTGGCCTTGACCCGCTCGATGTGCGCCGGCGCAACCTGATCAACGCCGATGAGTTCCCCTACCGGGGAGTGAACGGGATCACCTACGACGAGGGCAGCTACCGGGAGGCCCTCGACCTGGCCGAGCGGACCGTGCGGGACAAGGCGTGGGACGCCGAGCGCGACGCGGTCCGCGGCGCCGGGGGACGAGCGGGCATCGGCTACGCCTGCTTCTCCGAACGCACCGCCTACGGCACCCCCACGATGTCGCAGCGGCGGATGCGGATGACCCCCGGCTACGACACCGCGCTGGTGCGGATGGACCCGACCGGCGAGGTCATCGTCACCACCGGGACCTGCGGGCACGGCCAGGGCCACGAGACCACGTTCGCGCAGATCGTGGCCGACCGCCTCGGCGTGCACCCC
>JASHTQ010000198.1 GCA_030040475.1 Streptosporangiaceae bacterium | reverse complement strand
TGGCCAGCGCGATCGACGAGGTGAGCCAGCCGAAGGTGCGCCGCAGGGTCGGCACCGGCATCGCCACCAGCTGCGCGTCCCCGACCGCGAGCGTGCCCGGCGTGGTGCCGCCCTCCTCGTCCGGGCGCTCGATCGCCGACCCGAACACGGCCTGGACGGGTGCGTTGTCCCAGCCCGCGTCGGCGGCAGCCTGCCGCAGCGCGCCCTTGAGGCTCTGTCCCCAGATCACCGGGTACCCGGTCGCCTTCTCCCGCTGCACCGGCAGGTCGAGCACATCCAGGCTGTCGGCCGCACCGGGGTGCACCGGGGATTCGGCGTACAGGTACAGCAGGTAGTGCGTCACGTCCACGCTCCCATCAGCACCACGCCGAAGCCCGCGGTGCGCAGCGGATCCTCCTCGGGCCGCCCGTAGGCCCGCCCGTGCCACGTCCGCGCCCACTGAGCCCCGGCGTCGGCGTTCTCGAACTCAACCAGGTACACCGCTCCCGCGGGAACCGCCCAGCGCAGCGCCCGGCTCTTCGCCCATTCCCTGCCGGGCTTGACGGTCGCGGCGGGCTCCGGATCCCCGGTCGCCGCGGCGGCCAGGGCCGCGCCCGGCGGGACGGGCAGCCGCCAGCCGTCCGGCCAGATCGCGGGGGTGGCCAGGTAGACAAGCACCTTGCCGCCGATCTCCGTAGGCGCTTGCGGCCAGCTCATATCTGCCGCCGCGATGTCGGCCAGGCGCCCTCTTCCGCCGAACGGGACGTGGCTCGACGGCTGGGCATCCCACTTCTCCGCGGTGGTGATCTCGGCCAGGAAGGCCCAGTTTTCCGCCGGGCGCAGGTGCGTCGCCTGGTAGAGATACCCGGTCCTGGCACTGCGGTCCTCACGGGCGAGACCGACCCGCGGCTCGGAGCGGAGCGGTTTGGCCACCCTGAGCCGGGACTCCGGGGTGCCGTCCGGTGCCGCGAGCCTTCCCGCCAGGTAGTCCGCCAGCACGGGCGCCGGGATCCAGCCGTCTAGCGGCTTGAAGGCGTCCAGGCGCGGTGGCGGCGTCAGCCAGCGCCGGACGCCGCCGTCCGCGAGCTCGTCCAGGTCGGTCTGCCCGGCGAGTTCGGTGCATGCCAGCCGGAACACGCGGCGCGGCTCGTCCGTGGAGACGACCAGGTCGGCGGGCGCCGGGAAGTGAGCTTCCCAGCCCCGGGCGCCCTCGCGGGCCAGCACCGGCCCGCGCACCTCTGCCGGGTTGACGCCGAACGCCTCGCCCACCGCGCCGGCGATCGTGGTAGGGCCGGGCCGCACGGTCTCCGCCACCGCGTCGGTGCGAGCGTCGAAGGAGCGCCCGTCGCGCACGAAGACGGTGTCGCGCGGCCTGAAGGCCAGCCAGGATGTGGCGCTCACCGGGCCTCCTGGCGGAGGAACACGCCGACCCTGGCGGCGGCCTGCGGGCCAGGCGACTCCGCGTGCTCGTGCAGGCCCAGCCAGTCCAGGGCCCCGGCGATCCGGTCGATCGCCTCGCGGTGCGAGCCCGCGTCCGGTCCGGCATGCCGGCGGACCAGGCGGGCCAGCTCGGCGGTGTACAGCGGCCGGCGGATCCGCTGGGAGACCTCCGCCAGGCTGGCCAGCTCGCCCGCGTCGCGTTCGAGGTCGGCCACCAGCCGCGGCGACAGCCTCGGCTCTCGCTCCCGCGCGAACAACCCGAACCGATCCGCGCTGCTGTTGCCGTCCCGGTCGGCCCACGGCTGGATTGACTGCGCCGCCACGCCGGATCGCCGCAGGTAGCCCACGGCGAGCGCGTGCTTGCCCGGCACCGCCTGCTTGGCGGCCTCCAGCAGGTCACGGGCCTCGCGCATGGCCTGCTGGATGCTCGCGTGGTAGTGGAAGAAGAGCACCGCCGTGCTGGCACGCGGCAGCGACGAGGGGATGTCGTCGTGGCACGCCTGCGCCGCGTCGATCGCGGTCGAGGCAGGGCCGAAGGCCAGCAGGTCATCGCCTCCGGCGTAGACGGGCACGGCCAGCAGCTTCTCGGTCTTCAGCGCCTCGGTCTGCCGCCTCGACACAAGCAGGAGATCCCGGGAGACGCGCCCATGTTCGTTCGGGTTAATTGGGATTTTAGGGCCGGAAGCGGAGCCGGACCTGCCGCTGAGGAACAGGCCCATGCTGTCGAGGTCCTGGACGACCACCGCCAGGTAGCCGGCCAGCGGCGGCGCCTGCCAGGCGGGCCGCGCCATCAGCTCGCGGAGCCGGCGGGCGGCGCGGTACCCGTCACGGGCGGCCGGCTCGATGAGGGCGGCCTTCTCCCGGCCGTCGCCAGCCCGGTCCGCGACCGCCTCGCGGGCCAGCGTCTCCGGGCGCCAGCGTTCCGGGTACACCCACGGGCCGCCGGACCGCCCGAGCCACTCCCCCGGTCCGCCGTCCGGGATTAGCGGCTCGAGGCCGGGCACCGGGGCCTCCCGGCCCGGTGTTTCCAGGGCGTCTTCGACCTGCTGGCGCGCGATATCAAGGGCGCGGACCGCGGCGGCGACGTCCGGGTCGGCCAGGTACCGCAGCACGGCACGGCGATAGGGGGCGGACGCGATCGAGGCCGTGGACGGAAAGCCGCTGGCCTCGCCCAGGTAACGCCAGCGGCGCTTGACCCAGCCGACCGCGCTCAACGGCGTGCGGCGCTCGTAGGGCGGGACACGCGGCGGCGGCCTGCGTTCGGCGGGCCAGCGCGGCGCCAGCGAGCACAGCGCGCGCTGCCGCCAGTCCTGCTCGGGGACCGCGGCGAAGTCCTGGACGCGGCGGCGGGCCGCGAGCAGCGACTGGGCCTGCCGCCACTGCGCCTCGTATCCGCCAGGATCCTCGGGCACGCAGACCCACTGCACGCGGGGGAAGCCATGGGTCCGCGGCTCGGGATCGCCGCGATCCGGACGCATGACGCGGCGGACCCAGCCCTGCCACGCCTCGTGCGCGGCCCGGCTCGCCCGCCGCGCCGCGGCGGCACCGGTCCCGGTCGGAAGCAGCGCTACTATCCGGTTCGGCAGGCCCGGCTGGTAGTTGTCGTCTTCGGACCCGTCGCCGACGCCGACGTCATGGCCGGATGCCGACGTGCCGGGCGCTGCGGGTTGCTGGTCCTGGCGCATCGGCAGGACGAGGGTTCCCGCGGCATCCAGGACATCGACGACTCGCTGCGCGAGGGCCGAGTAGATCCGGCTGGCGGACGAAACGTCAGATGTGGATCGTGCCTCTGCGATGAACCTCTGCACCCCCGGCAGCGCGACCACCACGAGGTCGCCTCGCAGCCCTTCGCCGTCCAATGCTCCCTCCCCGAACCGCACCACCATAAAGGGCCGACCTCGGGGAAAGACCCGGATTGCGTAAAACTGTGTCTCCGGCGACACCGTTTCGTCACTGCCCATACTTCTGAATGGTCCGCTCCGTCGACCCCCGCCTCGGCGTCCAGGTCGCCGTCGCCCGTCCTGACCCGCGCCGCGCCGGAGAGTTACGGGAGACCGGGACGCGCACCACTATTCGTTCTGCCAAATTAGGGGAAGCCGTGTCGGAGGGCGCGCTCGGCTACGGCGGCCAGGTGGTGCCTCACCCGCAGGTCTGCGGAGCGCCGTCGGTGGACCCGCAGACCTCGATCGTGCTTGGCCGATCGGGGAATCAGTCGGGATACTGTGTGGGTCGGCTCAGGTAGCCGCGGCCGGAGGGGGTGGTCCAGCGGAACCAGCCGCGGGCACCGGCCTCCTCCAGGTGCCAGCCGGGGGATTGCTTGGCGCGGTGGCTGGCCCGGCAGACCGGCCCGGCCTGGCACAGGCAGGTCAGGCCGCCTTGGTCGTAGGGTCGGCTGTGCTCGTAGTCGCACTGATGCTGCGGGCGGCGGCAGGGCGGAAAGGTGCAGGTGGCGTTGAGGATCCCGGTCAGGTGCCGGAGTAGCACACTGGGGTCGTGGCCGACCGCCTGGTGCCGGTGGTCGACCCACCGGGAGCGTGCGGCCTGCTCCCGCCGCTTGATAGCGGCCTCGGGGTTAACTGTGATCACCGCGCGGGCGATCCGGTCCCGGATCATTCCCGGCGTGCATTCGCCGAGCTCGCTCTGGCATACGGACGCTTCCCGCGTCGAGCTGTGATCACGCCACGCGGTAGCGGAGAGCCGGATTGCCGGTGCTCCATGGCGCGGCCCGGGCTGGGTCAGGGGACCAGTTCGTGGAGGTACTGGGGGAGCATGCGGCGCCAGGTGGGCCACTCGTGGGCCCAGCCAGGACCCCAGTTGTCGACGCGGTTGGGGATGCCCTTGGCGCCCAGGGCGTCGGCCAGCCGCCAGGATTCGCCGACGTCTTCGTACTCGCCCTCGCCGGAGGCGAGGATGATCCAGCGCTGGCGCAGGCGGTCGAGCTGGGGACCTTCCAGGCCGGGCAGGAACTGCAGCGGCGCGGAGAAGTAGAGGTCCTGGGTCCAGGCCTCGTCGTAGAAGCGGTCGATCCGGTAGGTGCCGCTCATGCCGATGGCGGCGCCGAAGACGTCCGGGTACCGGCACAGCGCGGCCACCGCGTTGAACGCGCCGATCGACGCGCCGGCGGTG
>JASHTQ010000197.1 GCA_030040475.1 Streptosporangiaceae bacterium | reverse complement strand
CGCGCCCGGATGGCGCCGCTCGAGCAGCGCGGCGGAGGTCCCGTAGTCCCTGCGCCTGGCGAACCAGGCCCGCAGCCGCACCCGGTGCTGGTGCGGCATGGTCGCGGACGGCTCGTAGCGCACCCGCCAGCCGGCTGCGGCCAGCCGCCATACGAAGTCGACGTCCTCGCCCACCTGCATGTCCGCGGCAAATCCCGCCCCCGCCGCGGCCCTGCGCACCACCAGGGCGGCGCCCGGCACGTACGGAACCCGCGAGCCGGGCCGGACGATGCTGGCGCGGGCGCCCATGTCGAGCGTGGAACTCGCCCCCTCGTACCGCGCCAGCCAGGTCCGCCCGTCCTCGTGCGGCACGATGCGCGGCGCTATCGCGCCCACCGCGGGGTCGGCGAAATGCGGCAGCAGCGGGTCCAGCCAGCCGCAGCGCGGCACGCAATCGGAGTCGAGGAACGCCACGAACGGAGTACCGGCGGCGGCAAGGCCCGTGTTCCTCGCCGCCGCCGGCCCGCCGTTCACCGTCCGCCGCAGCACGCGGGCTCCGGCCTCGGCCGCGGCGCTCGCCACCGCGGCCGGGTCGCCCGAGCAGTCGTCGACCACGATCACGTTCGGCAGCTGCTTCAGTCCCGCCAGGCAGCGGACCAGCTCGGCGTGCCGGTCACGGACCGGGATGACGACCGTCACCTCGCCGGGATGCGGCCCGCGGCCCGCCGAGGCCAGGGCGTCCAGGTCCGGATGGGCGATGCCGGTGTCGAGCAGCCGGCGGGCAAGCGCGCGGGCCTTGGGGTTGGCCGAGACCGGCGCGCCGCGCCACCAGTCGGCCACCTGCCGCGCGCCCGACGGCGTCAGCCGCAGCACCCTGGCCGGAGAGCCGCCCGCCAGCACGGTCCCGTCGGCGAGCAGGCGTGCGGACGGATCCGGCACCATGCACAGTTGGGCGGGGACCAGCTCGTCGTCTGGTCCGGAGAGATCCAGCGCATCTGATGCCCCCCGCGGGCTGATCCTCTTCGGCACCCGCCCAGACTATTAGCATGTCGGCATGCCTGCATGGCGGTGCGCAGCATCGGGCGAACCGTCCGTCACCGAGCTGACGGAAACGCGATGGCCGGTGATCGAGCAAGGCCCGCGCCGGCTGCTCGTGGTGCCCGTGGGCTCGCTTGAGCAGCACGGCCCGCACCTGCCGCTGGATACCGACACGCGGATCGCCGTGGCGGTCGCGCGGCGGGCGTGCGCGGGCCGCGGCGGCGTGGCGCTCGCACCCGCGCTCACCGTGGGCGCCAGCGGCGAGCACGCGGCGTTCCCTGGCACGCTGTCCATCGGCGCCGAGGCCCTGACCACCTGCCTGGTCGAGCTCGGCCGTCACGCCAGCCTGCACTGGCCTGCCCTGCTGCTCGTCAACGGGCACGGCGGGAACGTCGGCGCGTGCCAGGCGGCGGTCGCGCGGCTCCGCTTCGAGCGCCGGGCCGCCTTCGCCTGGCACGCGGCGATGCCGGACGGCGACGCGCACGCGGGCCGGGCCGAAACGTCGGTCATGCTCGCGCTGTCCCCAGAAGCGGTGCGGATGGACCAGGCGCGGCGCGGTGACGTCCGGCCGCTCGATGAGATCATGCCGCTGCTGCGCGAGCAAGGCGTCCGCGCGGTCAGCGGGAACGGCGTGCTTGGCGACCCGTCCGGCGCGTCCGCCGCCGAAGGCGAGCGGCGCCTGCAGCGCCTCGTCGAGCAACTGGCCCGGACCATGGACAAGCTGCTCGGAGGAAGCGACGCATGACATGACCACGGAGGGGGCGGGAATGGCGAACGGGCCCGGTGCGGCAGCGGCCCGGCTGGCCGTGGTGACCGGGGCCGCGCGCGGCATCGGGGCGGCCGTGGCCGGCAGGCTGGCCGCCGGCGGCTGGTCGCTGCTGCTCGTCGACGCCTGCGCGGCGCAGCCGCCGGCGGACTACCCGATGCCGTCGCCTGCCGAGCTCGCCGCCGTGGCCCGGGCCTGCGCCGAGGCCGGCGCCGGGTCGGTAGAGGAGGTTGTCGCCGACGTCGGCGACGGCTCGATCCGGGGCAGGCTGCGCGGCGTGCTGGCCGGCCGGGCGCCCTCGGCCGTTGTCACGGCCGCCGGCGTGATCAGGGGGGACCCGGCCTGGGCGGTGCCCGACGACGCGTTCGGGCTGATGATGCGGGTGAACCTGGGCGGCGTCAGGCACCTGGCCGAGGCGTGCGTGCCGCCGATGATCGAGGCGCGCCACGGCAGGTTCGTCGCGGTATCCTCGGCGGCCGCGCTGCGCGCCATGCCGGGGCTCGCCGCCTACTCGGCGGCCAAGGCCGCGGTCGTCGGGTACGTCCGCGCGCTCGCCGCCGACCTGGCAGGCACCGGGGTGACCGCGAACGTCGTCTGCCCGGGCTCCACCCGCGGGCCGATGCTCGCCGCGAGCGCCGCCGTCTACGACCTGCCCGACCAGGAGACGTTCGCGGCGCAGGCGCTGCTGCGCCGCCTGCTCGAGCCCGACGAGATCGCCGCCGCCGTCGCCTGGCTGTGCGGACCCGACGCCGCCGCTCTCACCGGCGCGGTCCTCCCCGTCGACGCCGGCCTGACCGCCTGAGCATCAGCGGTCCTTGACGGTAAACAGCCGCTGGGCCGGGCAGCCGTGCGAGCACGGCCTCGGCGCGCCTCGCCAGCCCCTGGTCCGCAGCACCCTGGCCACCTGCGCGGCCGTCGCGCACGGCTCACGGCGGACATCGGCCCAGCCGTACCGCAGCGTCAGCTGCCCGTCACCCGCGGCGGCGTTGTCCCGCGCCTTATCCCGCCACTGGCTCTCCGCCGGATGAGCCGCCCGCCCGTCCAGCTCCACCACCACCGCGTACCCCTCATACACCCGGTCCCGGCGCCCACGCCGCCCGCCCGGCGCCGCGAACGGCACCTGCCGGCCCGCCGCCGGCAGGCCATGCGCCCGCTCCACGTCCCGCTCGTAACCGAACTCCAGCACCGAATGATCCCCGCCCGCCGCCGCCGTGATCAGCTCGCGCAGGTCCGCCCGCCAGCGCAGCCTCGGCCGCCGGGCGATCGCCGCGAGCAGCCCGGCCTCGTCCGTCAGGTTCTGCGCGAACGCCCTGGTCACCCACCCGCACACGGCATCGAACGACGCCGCCGTCTGGGTCAGGTCCAGCACCGTCTCCTCGACCTTGGTCCGCGGCGGATACGCGTGCCCCTGCGCCGCCTCCAACGCGCGCGTCGAGCGATGGACGCTGACCCCGGAAACCGGCACGATGTGACGCTGGCACGGAATGGTCACATGTATCGGATCGGCCGACTTGTCGACAAGCCGATGCAGTTCGGCTGCCGTCTCATGACTGAGCACGGCACCAGGGCCGGAGACGAGCACCGCGGCCCACAATTGCGCACCGCGGCCGGGCGTTCCGGTGAAGGTCGCGTAGACGCCGGGGTGGATCGGTCGCCACCGGTCACTCCGGACTCTGAACCTGATCATGTCCAGGGTGAGTCCGGCCCGGAGGGCCTGCGACCTGGAGACAACGCCGGACTGGGTCCGAGCCAGGTTGCGCAGAGTAGGGGGAAGCTCACTGTTCATGCTGCACAGTGTGCGGCCGGGCACCGACAATCCGCTCAGCTCGCCGAAGATCGTGGTGGATCTGTGCTTCGTGTCCGAAAGGGGGCACCATAGTCCCCCGGATCCACCGCGAAGCACGAATCAACCACGATAATCGCACCCGGACCTCGCTGCGGCGCGCAGGCATTGGGACGTATGAGACGCGTGGGGCTGAGCGTGTTACTGGAGGCTGGCTGGGTTGCCGATGGGGTCGCCGGCGTATTCGTGCACGGCGTCCAGGTTGTCGTGGGCGGGGTATTTCGCGGCGGCGGGGCCGTCGGCGAAGGCGCGCAGGACGTTCATCGTGACGCGGCGGACGAAGGCGGGCGTGGCGCCGCCGATGCGGTGCGGCTGGTCACCGTAGATCGCCTCGACCCAGCGCATCGTGCCCGCGTTGAAGACGCCGGCCCCGCCGGGGTGCGTGTAGTAGGCCGAGTCGCCGTAGCTGGCGGCGCCCTGGCAGACGAGCGGCGAGTGGGACAGCACCTGGATCGGCCGCTCGACCGGATACGCCGGGTTGACCCGGTCGTACTCGACGCCGACCAGGTTCGCGAAGCTGGCTCCCGCTGCCACGCCGGTCCCGGCGAACACCCAGCTGCGCGGGGAGACCACCACGTAGCGGGCGACCGCCGGATACCCCTCGTAGATGGTGCCGATCAGGGCGGACTCGGGGTCCGGGTCGGGCGGCTCGCGCCAGTCGCTGGTGACGAGCGCGTCGTCCACCCCGTACATCGGGTCCTCGGCGTAGCTGGTCTTGTAGCAGATGACGAGCCTGTCTTCGCCGAGCCCGGTGGCCGCCAGCCTGGTCCGCCTGAACATCGCGTTGGCGCCGAGGAACGCGAGGTTGACCCCGGCGTCCCGGGCCGAGGTCACGTGCGCGCGCTCGGCCGGGGTCCAGTACTCGTCGTGCCCGGGCGAGATGAGCGCGCTTGCCCCGTCAAGCAGGTCCGGCTCGGCCGCGATGTCCATGCCGGTCACGTACGCCAGCGGCAGCCCCATGTGCTCGGCGAGCTTGACCACGTTCCGCTCGTAGGTGAGGAACATGCCCGCGCCGTCTAGGTCGTACGGCCGGTCCAGGCTGACCGCGAGCGACCGGGACGCGTAGGAGTCGCCGGGTCCGGCGTACAGGTCGTAGCCGCCCCAGGTGTTGTACGCCTGCCAGGTCTGCACGGCGCTCTTGAGCACCACCCGGCCCGCGGTCTGCGCCGAGCGGACCGTCACCGGCACGTACCGCTGCGCGCCCGAGTCCGCGTCAAGCCGCAGCAGGTACGCCCCCGCCGGCCAGTCGTCCGTCGGCACCTCGGTCACGGGATCCCAGTCGGTCCGCACCGTGTTCGTGGCGCTCACCAGGGCCGGTGCGTTCTGCCTGCGGCCGGGCAGCGGGCCGGACTGCCACACCTTCCGGGCGCCCGCCCCGTCGTACCAGCCGAGCCTGAGCGCGGTCACCCGGAGCCCGGACGAGGTAGTCGACACGAACAGCGAGAACGGCTCCCCGGTCAGCACGCTGGCCGAGCCGGCGTATCCCTGGATTGCGTCCGGCGCTCCGAGGTGGCGGATCTCCCAGTCCGGGTCGCCGGGCAGCGAGTTCTCCGGCAGCGCGCGCCGGTGCGGGATGGCGCGCGTGGTCGTCGCCCGGCCTGACGCGCGCCGGGCCGGCGCCGCGGGCTGCAGCAGCCTGGCCGTGACCGCGGCGGCCCCGGCTATCCCGGCCGCGCCCAGGGCGAGAAACGCGCGCCTGCTCGCGGTGCCACCGCGGCGGGTCCCATTCCAGGCCGGACCCTGCCCAGTCATGGCGCAAAAGTATGCACCCCGGCGGTTACCACCCGGCCAACGCAGGGTGTCTTGTCCGTATCACACGGTTCGTTCTGGGTAAAAGAAAGAAAACCCCAGGTGGCGCGGGCGGAAACCCGGCGCGGACGCGGGCAGCAGGGAAAGCGCGCTAGTTTGTGCCAGTCCCTATTTTTGCTGGCCGCGGCCGTCACCTAGTGGCGGCCAGCACGGAGGATCACATGACAGAGACAGCCTCAGCGCCGGAAACTCAGACCGCGCCCTCGCCAGTTATCCCGCGCCCGGCCACCGACAACGCCGCGCTGCGCGCCATCGAGGAGGCCGAGAATCACATCCATGAGCGCGCCCTGGCGATCAGGGCCGACCCCGAGTCGCATAAGCCCAAGCTGGTGCTGTCCAAGCACGTGCGCGGGACCAGCGTCCTGGACCGGATCGCCGACGCGGTCAACGTCTTCTGCGGCTCGATGTACGTGTTCATCTTCATCACCGTCGGCATCGTGTTCTGGCTCTTCGCCGGCAACATCATCGGCTTCGACAAGACGCCTTGGCCGCTGCTGCTGACCATCCTCAACTTGCCCCAGCTGTCCATCATGATCTCGCTGCAGGTCAGCGCGAACCGGGCGCAGGCGGCCAGCGACCGCCGGGCCATCGCCGACCACGAGACGCTGATCGCGCTGCACGAGATGGCCAAGCAGCAGCTCGACATCCTCAACGGCCAGGACAGGGTGCTGGCCATCCTGAACAACTTCGCGAGCAAGGACATGCCGGGCCGGCAGGCCGAGATCCAGGACTGCGTGAACAAGATCCTCGCGACCGTCGAGGGTCAGCCGGGGGCGGGCCAGCCCGCAGCCAACTGAGCCGCGCTGGCCGGAACAGAATCGGGAGATAAATAGTTGCCATCAAGCAAGTTATCTGGAGTAGACTGGGGTAACGTGCGGAAATTCGTTGATTCTGGGCCGGCAGACGGGGCATCAGGGGCGCCGGGAGTAGCGCCTGACGGGCAGGACGCAGGCCGTCCGGACAGGTACCGGTGGGTCGCCCTGTCCAATACGACGCTCAGCATGACGATGGCGACGATCGACGCGTCGATCGTGATCGTGTCCATGCCGGCCATCTTCCGCGGCATCAACCTGAACCCGCTCACCCCGAGCAACGTGACCTACCTGCTCTGGATGATCATCGGGTACCTGCTGGTCCAGTCGGTGCTCGTGGTCACGCTGGGCAGGCTGGGCGACATGTTCGGCCGGGTGCGCATCTACAACCTCGGCTTCGTGGTCTTCACGCTCGCGTCGATCGCGCTGTCACTGGACCCGCTGACCGGAACCCACGGCGCCATGTGGCTGATCGGCTGGCGGTTCGTGCAGGCCTTCGGCGGTGCCATGCTGATGGCGAACTCGGCCGCGATCTTGACCGACGCATTCCCGGCGAACAAGCGGGGCATGGCCCTCGGCGTCAACCAGATCGCCGGCATCTCCGGGCAGTTCATCGGGCTGCTGCTCGGCGGGCTGCTGGCCGCGGTCGACTGGCGCCTGGTGTTCTGGGTGAACGTGCCGTTCGGGCTGTTCGGCACCATCTGGGCCTACAAGAGCCTGCGCGAGGTCGCGACCACCAAGCGCGCCAGGATCGACTGGATCGGGAACGTCATGTTCGCGCTGGGCCTGGGCTCGCTGCTCGTCGCCATCACCTACGGGATCCGGCCCTACGGCACGCACCCCACCGGGTGGACGAACCCCTGGATCATCGCCGGGCTGGTCGGCGGGACGATCATGCTGATCGCGTTCTGCTTCGTGGAGACCAAGATCGCCGAGCCGATGTTCCAGATCGCCCTGTTCAAGATCAGGGCGTTCGCGGCCGGGAACACGGCCAGCCTGCTCGGCTCGATCGCCCGAGGCGGGCTGCAGTTCATGCTGGTCATCTGGCTGGCGGGCATCTGGCTCCCGCTGCACGGCTACGACTTCTCTGTCACGCCGCTGTGGGCCGGCATCTACATGCTGCCGCTTACCGCGGGGTTCTTGATCGCGGGGCCCATCTCGGGCACGCTGTCCGACAGGTACGGTCCGCGGCCGTTCGCCACCGCCGGCCTGCTGCTTGCCACCTGCTGCTTCACCGGGCTCATGCTGCTCCCCGTGGTCTTCCCGTTCTGGCTGTTCGCGCTGCTGATCTTCGGTAACGGGATCGGCTCCGGACTGTTCGCCTCGCCCAACACGTCCGCGATCATGAGCGCGGTGCCCGCCAGGCACCGCGGATCGGCCTCCGGGATGCGGTCCACCTTCCAGAACTCCGGCATGTCGCTGTCCATCGGCATCTTCTTCTCGCTGATGATCGCCGGGCTGGCCTCGACGCTGCCGAAGACGCTCACCACGGGCCTCACCGCCCAGGGGGTGCCTGCCTCGGTGGCCACGCAGGTCGGCCACCTGCCGCCGGTCAGCACGATGTTCGCCGCGCTGCTCGGCTACAACCCGATACGCAACCTGCTGGCGCCCACCGGGGTCCTGTCCCGGCTGCCCGCGCACAGCGTGGCGGTGCTCACCGGCAGGCAGTTCTTCCCGAACCTCATCTCCGCGCCGTTCCATCACGGCCTGGTCATCGTCTTCACCGCCGCCGCGATCATGTCGTTCCTCGGCGCGATGGTGTCGCTGCTGCGCGGCAAGCAGTTCTACTACGACGAGAACCCGATGACCGGGCTGGCCGCGGGTCCCGCTCTCACCGTCCCCTCCGCACCGGCCGCGGAGGACCTCCACGGCGATTCCGCCGCCGTGGCGCCGGGACACCGGGCCGGCGACGGGTAGAATGCCGACGTGCCCCGCTATGAGTACCGGTGCCGCGCCTGCGGCGACACGTTCGAGCTCAACCGCCCGATGGCTGAGTCGTCGGCGCCTTGCCTTTGCCCTCAGGGCCACGACGACACGGTGAAGCTCCTGTCGACGGTCTCGGTCGGCGGCCTCGCGTCCGGCCGCGAGCGGGCGCAGGGCGGCGGAGGGTGCTGCGGCGGCGCCTGCGGCTGCCGCTAATACCGCTCGCGCTATCGTCCTGTTTCAACCTGTCTGCCGCGTCTCTGCCTGCCTGCGTCAGATGATGCAGTGCGTCTGGCTCGCCTGGGTCAGCATCCCGGCTATCCGCCGGCTTTGCTTGGTGACATCGAAGGTTAGGCACAACTAGGAGGCGGGCGTCATGGCCGCAGCGGTGACCATGAGATCATCCTGGCCGTCCGGGCCGGCCGGGGCAGGGCAGCCCCGGGACGACGAGGCCCTCGTCGATCAAGCACAGTCAGATCGGGGGCCTGCCCAAGAGGTAATCGGCGAGATGGCGTCGCTGCTGCGCGATCCGCGCGGCGACATCGTCCTGGGCGGAAGCGTTCTGAGCGCGATCACGATTGCCACCGCGCTTGAGGCGGCGTTCTCGCATACGGCGCTGCGATCCGGCCCCGCCGGGATCTTCAGCGTGGTCCTGCTCGGCAGCCTGATCGGCTGCTGGCTCAGGGCGGCGGCCCTGCTGCTGCTGGCCGGCAGGCCGCTGCTCGACCAGCTCAACGACCATCGCTGGCGAACCGGCGGCCCGGTCGACCCCAGGGTGAAGTGGCTGACGCTGCCCACCATCGAAGACAGCGCGGCCGAGTGGAACTGGGCCCGGGTGAACCTCCTGCTCGGCGCCGCGCGGATCCGCAAGGAGCGGATTCACCTGGCAGACACCTGGACGTACATCACCGTTGCCGTGTTCCTGGTATGGACCGCGGCGATCTTCCTCGGCCTCTGAGGGGGGGCCGAGGCGATGTCAAGGTCGGCTGGTGCCACCCCAGCGGGTTGTCAACTCCCCCTTGATGGCTCATCGTTAGTACTCGTCAGTACCATTAGATAACTGCTTGCCGGCATATACGGCATTCCGACGGTGGCGCACATATGCACAGAACGGGCTCGGCGAAGGGGTTCTGGGACCTGCTTAGCGACGCCGAGAAACGTGAACTGTCGGAGATCGGCCTGCCCAGAATCTATCCGCCCGGTGCGACGATGTGCGTCGAAGGAGATCCGGCAACACACGTATTCGTCCTGGTAGCAGGGCAGGTCAAGATCCTTTCCGCGACCAATGACGGCCAGCGCCTGATGCTCGCGCTGCGCGGTGACGGCGACATCGTCGGAGAGATCGCCGGAGCGACCACCGGGCACAGGAACGCCACGGTCCAGGCCGTCGACACCGTGCACGCACTCATCGTGGGCTACGGCAAGTTCAACGCCTTCCTCGAGTCCAACCCGGCCGCCGACCGGGCCTACAAGATCATGCTGACGCGGCGGCTGAGCGATGCCGACGCGAAGCTGCGCACGCGTTCGGTCACCACCGGGGGGCAGCGCCTGGCCGGGTTGCTGCTCGAACTGGCAGACAGGCACGGCGTCCCCGATCACGACGAGATCCAGCTCGCGATCTCGCTGTCCCAGGAAGAGTGGGCCAGCCTGGCGGGCACCTCACGCGCCACCGTCACCCGGGCGCTCAGCGACTGGCGCAGGCGCGGTTTCATCCGCACCGGCCAGCGCCGCATCGCCATCGTCGACCAGGGCGCCTTGCGGCGGGTATCCGGCGCGCGGACCTAGTCCGCCCGCAACAGGGCGTAGGCCTGGACCTGTGCGGGAACGGGCGCAGGGAACCCGTTCGCACGGGGCGAGTGAACCCAGCCCTTCTGGCGCTGATCTCCGACGTTGACGCTCACGATCGGGAGGAACTCCTCCTCGTCGATGCCGCAGTAGCCATGACGGATGATCGCCCGGTAGATGTACTCCGATGCGACCAGGGCCAGCGGCACCGTGACCTTGCGGAGATGCTTCTTGAGCGGCAGCGCGTCAAGCAGCCGGAAGGCGATGTCCAGGTCCTCGCCGAAGGGACCGTTGCCGTCGTGGTGCACCTCGCCCGCGTGCAGGACGGCCCGCAGCCGGAGCATGCGCGGCTGCTCGGCCGGGGAGATGCCGTTGTTATGCGCTTCAAGGAGGTCGACCAGGGCCGGAATCAGCCGGGTAAGCAGGAGTGGCTTGGGAAACTCGTCCGCCGGATGGAGCAGGACGAGGACTCCGTCGCCACGGTCGGTGAACGGGTCGCGGTGTGCCTCGTCGATTCCGGCGGCGCACAGCGCTTCTAGCAGCAGCCGGTAAACCTGCTCCCGTAGCTCCTCCTTGACCGGGTTCTTCCGCCGCGTGGAGTTCTCGATGTCCACCGCCAGGATGCTGCGGTGCACGGGAAGCGTGGAAGCCCGGCGCGACCGCTTGCCATTCCACGGCAATTCGTCGCGGTCGGCCCCGGTGATGGCGACCGATCGCCGCGGTGACCGCAGCGGGGTGGCCACTACCACCCCCAGTGCCTGCACCGTCATGATCAGGAAGACGAAGCGGGCCATTCCGGTGCACGCCCCACGGCGCACCCTTGCCACCCGGTTGCAGGCGGGCTCCCGCCGGACGATCTGGTAATGCCAAGGATGCATGGTCGCCTCCCCAACTACCTGATGTCACCGAAGGCCTCGACCGAGGGATTGTGTCCTTCAAGTCAAGTTTCGTTACGCTTCAAGTCGTTCCCTACCGGTTTCGAGTAAAACATGTTAAGCTCGTTAACAGTCATCAACCTTTGGTAAAGCCTTCAACGACTAAGGTAAAATTTCGGCAAGTTTCCGTGAGCGCCGCGCGAGGGTACGGCTCGTGGTGGTAAACCAGAATCTTTCGACTGCCGGTCGCGCCGTTCCCCCCGCGCTGGACACGTGAGCCTCAGAGTGGAGGTCAGATGGTTGCCTACAGCGACCAACCGTCCAGTCCGGCTCGTAGCCTGGCTGACCGGCTGCGAGACCTCAGGGAAAGGGAGTACGGGCCGTTCACCCAGGGCGAGCTGGCTATGGTGCTCGCCGGTCCCGGCAGGAAGCTCAGCAACGCGACGATCTCGCAGTGGGAGAGCCCGGGCTCCGGCCGACTGCCGCCGCCGCAGCGGCTGGCGGCCTATGCCCGGCTGTTCTGTACCGCCAGGTCGTTCGAATCGGGCGCGCCGCGCCTGCTGCGTGACGACGAGCTGACCGAGCCGGAGCGGGAGCGGGAGGCAAGCCTTTACGCCGAGCTTCTCGAACTGCGCGATCCACCACAAACGGCGGATGTCACATCCGTTCTGTTCAGCCCGCGCAGGTCCGTCTGGTCGTTGCCGGACCAGACGGCGGTCAGCATCATCTGCTCCGACGCGGTCGATCCGCCGCCTTACGCAGATCCAGATCACCTGAACTACAGCAGGTACTCCAGGTTCGCCGACCTGGACGCCCTGATCGAGGTCTTCGGGCAGATCCGGGCCAACAACCCGCGCAGTTTTATACGAATTCTGCCGGCTGAGTCGCTCGAGCAAGATTTCGCGCTCAATCACGTGGTCATTATCGGCGGCGCGGCGAGCCGCGACACGGCACGGTGGTTCGCTCAGGATATCTCCCTGCCTTCCGCGCACGAAACTGGTGGGACTCATGTCTTCAGATGCACGGTAGGAGGAGAGACCCGCGAGTTCACTTCGCTGCGTCATGAAGGAACCCTGGTACAGGATGTCGGGCTGATAGCGCGGGGTCCGCATCCGTATGTCCCTGGTCGTACCGTGACCGTGCTCGGCGGCATTACCAGCCGCGGCGTTCATGGCGCCGCGCTTTGCTTCACCGACGCGCACGTCCGGGATACCAACGAGCAGTACCTCCAGCAGGCCTTCGGTAATGCCGAAGCATTCTGTATCCTGATGACGGTCCCGGTCAGGAACAATTCGGCCCTCCCGCCGAACCTATCGCGTGACGACATTCGCCTGTACGAATGGTCTGCCGACACGGGAGCGCGCTGGTGATCCCTACCGTGGAAAATGACTCGCTACCATCCGATAAGGAGGGGGACGCAGCACCGCCGAGACCCTTCCATATACAGTCATATGCGGATCTGCTCAAATTTCCGAAATCTGCCGCCGGCAGTAAGGATGCGCCGTCAGGCAGCAGAGAGATCGATGTTCCTGTTATCGATGCGATAATCGTTCCGACTATCCGCTCTGCCGAGCAGCTCTGCTCCGCCGCCGAGCTAGCCTCGAAGGCGCGGTGCCAGCTAGTCGTCCTCTGCACCGACTCCCTGCCGGCCAGGCTGTCATCGGTTCTCGACCGGCTCAAGCCTGGTCAAGCCACGCCGCTGGCGCTCAGCTCCAACGTGCGGCACCACCTGCTCGACATCGGGGCGGCTATACCGCAGAGCATGGTTTCGTTCGCAGCCCTCGACATCAGCAGGAAGCGTAACCTTGGTCTGCTCATCGGCCGTAAATGCGGATGGGCGCGCATGCTTTTCCTGGACGATGATATCCGCAAGCTGAGCGTGCCGAAGCTCAGTGCGGCGGCAGCGCTGCTGGATGATTATCCGGTGGTAGCACTCCAGGTAAATAAGTACCCGGATGCGTCCGTAGTCGGACACGCGCGTCGGCTAGCCGGCCGCAGGCAGGAGCCGTTCATATCAGGCGGTTCGCTGCTGGTAAACCCGCAGCTCATCACCGGCTTCTTCCCCCCGGTCTATCATGAAGACTGGCTTTGCGTGATCAATCACCTCATGCGCGGCGAGGTCGCGGTCGGCGGGCAGGTCGGGCAATTGAAATATGAGCCGTTCACCACCACGAGGCGCGCGCAGTCCGAGGAGTTCGGTGACATCCTAGCCCCCGGCCTTCTGTGGTTGGCGATGCAATCGGCTGCCGGTGGCGATCAATCCCCCGTGAGTGACAGCGACCGCTGGCGCGCGGCGCTTGAGACTCAGTTCTGGGCCGGGATACTCGACGAGCGGGTTAAATTGCTTGATAATCTGATCGAGAATGTCGAACTAACGCGTGGACATAACGCTGGCACTCGGCCGCGGCAATCCGTGCTGGCAGCCAGGCAGCGCTGCGGCGACCTGTCGCCAGGGGAATTCGTGTCGTTCATGCGGAACTGGCTCGAACTCGTCGCGGAATGGCAGGCCCGGCTCTCCGACGTCCGCTGGGTCGGTTCCGTCGCCGAGGCGCTGACTGATCTGGACCTCAAGCACGTCGTGCAGGCGGACAAACCGGATCGCCGGCACGCCTGGCCGGCTGTCGCACGTCGGCGGCTGGCCCAGGCGCGATCGAGCAGAGAGGCGCTGATCCAGGATGGCCATGCCGCGACGGCGTGGGACGCCCTACTAGGTCAGGGCGTGCGGATGCTGGACGGCATCGCATCGCGATCAGTGGGTCATGACTGGCGTCTTCGGTTCGGTCGCCTCATACCTGGCCGCGGTGCGCGTGGCCGTGATCAGTGCCCACCGGCTCGTGCTGACCAAGCCGAGCACGAAGACCGCGGCGCCGCAGGCGGCAAGGAGGAACCAGTCGGCGTGGCTGGCGGGCACGAACCGGGCCGTTAGCGGGCCGTGCAGGTTCGCGGCCAGGATCGAGCCGGTGATGGCCACGCCCAGCGAGGTGCCGACCTGGCGGCTGGTGGAGGCTATGCCGGAGGCAACGCCTGCCTGGGCCGCGGGCATGCCGGAGACCGCGGCCTGGGTGATCGGGGCGTTCACCGCGCCGGCCCCGAGGCCGAAGATGGCGAACGCGCCGATGAGGTGCGGGGTGGACCACGACATCGTGAGCCCGGACAGCAGCACGCCGCCTAGCGCCATGGCCGCGCCGGACACGATCATCGGGATCCGGCCGCCCCAGCGGGCCAGGATGCGGCTGGAGGCGACGGCGCCGACCGCCATCACCGCCGCCATGGGCGCCAGGTGCAGCCCGGCGTCCAGCGGCGAGAGGCCGCGCACGTCCTGCAGGTACAGGGTGATGAGGAACAGGAAGCCGCCGAGCGCGGCGAAGGCACTGATCGCGGTCAGCACCGCGCCCGCGAACGGGGCGCTGCGGAAGAACCTCGGATCGAGCACCGGCTCATGGCGGCGCGCCTCGAAGGTGACGAACACCGCGAGCGCGACGGCCGCGACCGCGAACAGCGCGATGATGGCGGGCGCGTGCCAGCCGAACTCCGGGCCCTCGATGATCGCGTAGGTCAGCGAGCCGAGCATGACGATCAGAAGCGCCTGTCCGCCCGGATCCGGCCTGCGCGCCCTGGGCGCCCGGGACTCGGGCACGAACCTGGCGGCGAGCGCGATGGCGGCCAGCCCGACGGGGATGTTCACCCAGAACACGCCCCGCCACCCGACCGAGTCGACGAGCAGGCCGCCAAGCACCGGGCCCAGCGCCATCGACAGCGCGAACGTGCCGCCCCAGACGCCCAGCGCCCGCGCGCGTTCGGCCCGGTCGGTGAAGGTGTTGGTGATGATCGACATCGCCACCGGGTTCAGCATGGAGCCGCCGACGGCCTGCATCATCCGGAACGCGACCAGCCAGCCCAGGCCCGGTGCCAGGCTGCACAGCCCGGAGCCGGCGGTGAACACCGCGAGGCCCACCTGGAACACCCGGCGGCGGCCGACCCGGTCGGCGGTCGCGCCGGACAGCATGAGCAGGCTGGCCAGCACGAGCGTGTAACCGTCGATCGTCCACTGCAGGCCAGCCACCGAGGCGTGCAGGTTCCGCCCGATGTCGGGCAGCGCGACGTTGACGATCGTGCTGTCCATGCCGACGATGAACAGGCTGAAACAGCAGATGACCAGCACGAGCATGCGCCTGCGATGGCTGAGCTCTGGCACGCGGTATCACCCGGATCTGCTGACGGAAAGTTAATTGCCTCGCAGCAACTAACTACCCCTCTCCCCTGACTATTTCCGCCGGCCAGTTGCGGCGCAACGCCGGATAGCTGAGAGATTCGTCACCGTCCGTAGGGATACCAGGGGACACCAGACGCCTGTCGCGGCAGGTGAACCACCTCCCGTTCGGACTAATTGATCTTCTTCACCAGCCCAGGCGGGCGGCGGTGGCCTTGGCCCAGCGGGTGGTGCAGACCAGGCCGAGCAGGAGCACGGCGTACCCGCAGCCCGCGAGGATCCACCAGCCGGCCAGGCTGGCACGGACGAAGCCGGCCTGCATCGATCCGCGGATGCTCGCCGCGAGCACGGATCCCACGATCGCCACGCCGAGGGACTGGCCGAGTTGCCTGCTCGAGGAGTTCAGGCCCGAGGCCATGCCGGCCTGCGATTTCGGCACCCCGGACATGACACCGTTGGTGATCGGCGAGCTCACCATGCCGGCCCCGACCCCGAACAGGCCGTAGGTCAGGATCAGGTAGAGGTGCGGCGTCGTGCCGGTCAGCCGGGACAGCGCCGCGCTGCTGAGGGTGATCGCCGCGCCCGCGATCACGAGCGGGATCCGCGAGCCGCGCCTGGCGACTATCCGGCCCGCCACCGGCGCGCACAGCGCCATGACCACCGGCATCGGCAAGATCGTGAGGCCGGCCTGCAGCGCCGAGAGGCCCCGGACGTCCTGCAGGTAGAGGGTGGACAGGAAGAGGAATCCGGCCATCGCGGCGATCGCGCAGATCGCGGTGAGGTTCGCCCCGGTGAACGGCACGCTGCGGAAGTAGCGCAGGTCGATCATGGGCTGCGCGCGGCGTGGCTCGTAGGCGAGCAGCACGGCGAGCGCCGCCACCGAGAGCAGGAAGAAGCCGAAGGTCTCCGGGGAACCCCAGCCGTGGGCAGGGCCCTCGATGATCGCGTAGGCGAGCGCGCCGAGCATGACGATGATGAGGAACTGGCCCACCGGATCGGCCCGGCGTGACTGGGGCGCCTTCGAGTCGGGCACGAACAACGAGGTCAGCGAGATGGCGGCGAGGCCTACCGGGATGTTGGCCCAGAAGATGCCGCGCCAGCCTACGTACCCCACGAGCACGCCGCCCAGCACCGGCCCGAGCGCCATCGACAGGCCGAACACGCCGTCCCAGACGCCGATCGCGCGGGCGCGTTCGGCCGGCCCGGTGAAGGTATTCGTGATGATGCCGAGCGCGGCCGGGTTGAGCATCGAGCCGCCGACCCCCTGCAGCACGCGGAAGGCGATGAGCCAGCCCAGGCTCGGCGCCAGGCTGCACAGCCACGAGCCCAGGGTGAACAGCGACAGGCCGACCTGGAAGATCGTCCGGCGGCCGACCCGGTCGGCGAGCGCGCCCGCCAGCATCAGCAGGGCGGCCAGCACGATCGTGTAGGCCGCCACCGTCCACTGCAGGCCGGAGACCCCGGCGTGCAGGTCGCGGCCGATCGACGGCAGCCCGACGTTCACGATCGTGTTGTCGAGGCCCACCATGAACAGGCTCATGCAGCAGACCGCGAGCAGCAGCGCGCGGCGGCCGCGCGCGACCACGATCGCGGCTGGGGCGGGCTCGAAGCTCAGGACCGGCACGTTAGTCCGTTCTTGTAGTCGATCAGGCACAGAAAGTGACTTACCGCGAGCGTCCTTCACTGGTGCCTGCATCGCGCAACCCCTCGGGAGGTACTCGTCGCGGACGAGTACCGGCTATTAATTACACGTCCGGGCCCGGCGCTTGGTTCGGGGCCTGCCGGGTCTGCCAGGGCCGCGCGGGCCGGCCGCCGGTAAGGTATCGGTCAGCCGAGGGACCCGGCACGGGGTAGCCGACCACGGACAGTTCAAGTTCGGACACAACGCTCATAACAGATATGACGCTACTCCAACGCAATCAGTAGTCAAGCGGTCACAAAGTGCATTTCCGTACGAGTTCGGGCCTCACGCGGTGAGTCTGCGGTCTAGATTTGCTAGCGGAGCAGGCTGTTATCCCAGGTATCCACGCGCCGAGAGGGGGGAGCCATGAGCCGCAGGTTGCTACAGCTGGTAATGCCGGTCACGCCGGAACGCAGGATGTTCCGGATACACGACCCCGCCGTGGACCCCGACGCACCCGGCGGCCCGCTGCCTCCGGTCGGCGCGCTCATCAGCACCAACCGCGAACAACTGTGGGTCGGCAGCCTGCAGGAGGACATCGACGTCCGGCTCGTACTCGAGGAGTGGGACGGGGCGCCGCCGCCGTGCGGCGACGCCTGGGACGAGGAAGCCAAGGGCAGCATCTACCTGCGCGGCCAGCTGAGCATCGACATGGGCCTCGCGGGTGCCGCGGTTCGGGCGCTGCGGCTGGCCGGCGGGGTGGGCGACTACTCCGTCCGCGTCTACGCCGGCAACCGCGACGAGGTGACCCGCCGGTACGCGGAGCTGTTCAACCGGCACCGCAATCCGCTGAGCGACGATTTCCAGCAGGAGAAGAAGACGCTCGAGGGCCTGGAACGGTATCTGGTCCAGCTGTGGCGGGAGTCGTAACCGGCGGCGGGAGCCGTAACCGCCTGGGCCGGCCCCGGCTAAGGGCCGGCCGGCGATACGGCCGGGCTGATCGTGGGCTTGCCCTTGGTGACCAGCGCCTTTCCTGACGCACTCTCACTGGTGCTCGTGCGGGCGGTGGCGGTCGCCCTGGCCTTGCCGCTGGCACGGGCCGAGCCCTGCTGGGTGGCTTGAACCTTCGCGTTGGTCTGCGTGGCCGAGATCGAGATCCCGGTTCCCGTGGTCGGAGACGGGCCCTTGGCGCCGTGCGCGCGCAGCGGGATCATGGCGTAGACCATCAGCGAGACCATCGCGACGAGCAGCACGGTGAACAGCGAGCCGATGATGCGCGCCCGGGGCGACCGCAGGACGGTCGCGGGCCCGGGCCGCCGGAACGTCGTCAGGCAGGTGGCGAGCCTCGGATCGTCAGCCGAGAGCCGCCGCTCGATCTCAGCGAGCATGCGCTGCTCGTCCATCGACAGCGCCATCGCGCACCTCCGCCTCGCGCCGGGTGACTACTCCTTCACTATCTCTCACGAGCGGGTCTTTATCCAATTGTTCTGGCTTTGTACTTCGCCTGTTTTTCAGGATGTGGGACGCCCGCCCCGACCCGTGCCTAAGGTCCGCGCGCAGTCCCAGGCCAGGCCGCTTCAGGAGCAGCCGGCCTTCACTACTTACGACGAGAGATACGTGTCGGTGCTTGATTCGATCGAAAAATCGTTCTACGATTCTTGGCGTGCGGTGGGACAACCTTCGGCTCGATGATCCGCCGACGGCGGACCAGGATGCCGCCGACGGCGACTCCCTGTTCCCGGTCCTCTCCCCCGGCGGGCGCCGGGACGTGGCGGTCCCCCTGATCGAGCGCGGCGCGGTCGCGAGGACCTTCGACACGCCTGGCTTCCGCGGCATGACCTTCTACGAGGTCCAGGCCAAGTCGGTCGTCAACCGCGTCCCCGAATCCTCCCGGATGGGGTTCAAGTGGACGATCAACCCTTATCGTGGCTGTCAGCATTCCTGCGTTTACTGTGTTACAGGTGAGACTCCAGTTCTGATGGCGGACGGGCGGACGAAGCCGCTGGGCGACGTCGCTGTCGGTGACGCACTCTACGGAACGGTGAAGCAAGGGTCCTGCCGCCGTTACGCGCTGACCACGGTGCTGGCGCACTGGTCCACCGTCAAGCCCGCGTACCGGGTCACTCTTGAGGACGGGACACAGCTCGTCTGCAGCGGCGATCACCGCTTCCTGACCGAGCGCGGCTGGAAGCACGTGACGGGGACCGAGAGTGCTCTGACGCGGCGGCCGTTCCTGACCGTCAACAACAAGCTGATGGGCTTTGGCGGCTTCGCCGAGTCGCCCAAGGACACGCCTGCCTACCGTCGCGGCTACCTCTGCGGCATGGTGCGAGGCGACGGGACCACTCAGGGAGACCAGCTCGGTCCCTGCTCACCTGGCCAGCAGGATTCGTTCCTGCTGGCACTCACCGACCAGGAAGGGCTGGCCAGAACGAAGGACTACCTTGCCGACATGGCCATCGGTTGCCGGGAGTTCACCTTCGCGGCGGAGCCGGCCGCGCGCCATCGCAGGAGCGCGATCGGCACGTACGGTCGCGATAAGGTCCGGGCGATTCAATGGCTGACCCGTTGGCCACGGGAACCGGATCGGGACTGGCGCAAGGGCTTCCTGGCAGGCATCTTCGACGCCGATGGCTCTTACAGCCGGGGGATACTGCGGATCTCCGACACCGATCCGGAGATCATCGGCTGGACAGTCTCCTCACTCAGGTCGCTCGACTTCGGTGTCGTGATAGATCGCACGACCCAGCCAAACGGGCTCGTCCGTATCCGGCTGCGCGGGGGCCTGCGGGAGGCACTGCGCTTCTTCCACACCGTGGACCCGGCGATCACGCGGAAGCGGTCGATCGACGGTAGAGCGATCAAGAGCGACCCTACGCTGCGCGTGACGGCGATCGAGCCGCTAGGCCTGGACCTGCCGATGTACGACATCACCACGGGCACCGGCGACTTCATCGCCAACGGCGTGGTCAGCCACAACTGCTTCGCCCGCAATACCCACACCTACCTGGACCTGGACGCGGGCGCGGACTTCGACACCAAGGTGGTCGTCAAGGTGAACGCGCCCGCGCTCGTGCGCAGGAAGCTCGCCTCGGCGGGGTGGCAGGGCGAGCACATCGCGATGGGCACGAACGTGGACTGCTACCAGCGGGCCGAGGGGCGCTACCGGCTGATGCCCGGCATCATCGGCGCGCTGAAGGACGCGGCCAACCCGTTCTCCATCCTGACCAAGGGCACGCTGATCCTGCGCGACATCGAACTGCTCGCCGAGGCGGCCGAGGTCACCGACGTGGGGCTGAACGTGTCCGCCGGGTTCGTCGACAAGGACCTGTGGCGATCCGTCGAGCCAGGCACGCCCGCCCCGGCGCGGCGGCTCGAGGCCTGCGCGGCGCTGAACGAGCGCGGCCTCGGCTGCGGGGTGCTGATGGGCCCGGTGATCCCGTACCTCTCCGACTCCCCCGCCCAGCTTGCGGAGACCGTCCGCCAGATCGCGGCGGCCGGCGCCACCGCGATAACGCCGATCGTGCTGCACCTGCGCCCAGGCACCAGGGAGTGGTTCTTCGGCTGGCTGCGGGCCTACCACCCCGGCCTGGTCGGCAGGTACCAGGAGCTGTACGGCAGGGGCGCCTACGCGCCCAAGGCCTACCAGGACAGGATCGCAGGCCGGGTCCGCGAGCTCGCGCGAGAACTAGGCGTCGGCCGGCCGAGGCCCGGTTTCGGTCACGGCAGGCGCCCGCCAGGCACACGGCCGATCCCCGGCCCGGCCCGGCCGCCCGCGTCGGAGCCCGCGGCCGGGCCGCAAGCGCCCGCCAGGCCCGAGCAGCTCACCCTGCTCTAAGGTCGAGCCGCACCGCGCCGGAGCAGCCGATCGCCCTGAGCGAAATCGGCCAGTTTCAGATATAGCTTGACAGCCGAACAGAACGCGATACATCGTATTTCCTGGAAATCAGATCAGAAGTCTTCAGGAGGACGACGTGGCAAGCGGGACCACGGGGGCGCCCCGTAACACGCCGGGCCCTGGTGTCCCCGCCCAGAGCGGGGACACCAGTCTGGCCCAGCCAGGCACATCTCAGGCAGGCACGTCTCAGGCAGAGGGACCACGGCGTTCCAGGCGGCTGGTCGGCGCCATCTGCGGCCGCAGGTCCAAGTACCTGGTCGTGGCGTTCTGGCTGCTGGTGATCGCGGGCACCGGCTCGCTCGCGGGCAAGCTGCAGGGCGCGGAGAAGAACGACGCGTCGGCGTACCTGCCCGCGTCGGCCGAATCCACCCAGGAACTGAACGAGCAGGCCGTATTCCAGTCCAAGAACTACAACCCGGCCCTGGTGGTCTACGTCCGTGACAGCGGGGTGACCTCGGCCGACATAGCCAAGGCGGACGCGGACGCGCGATCGTTCGCCGCGCTGTCCGTCGTGGACGGGCGGGTCGCGAAGCCGATCGTGTCCAGTGATCACAAGGCGATCGAGACCGTCGTCGGCTCGGACCTCGGCTACAACAGCGACATCAGCGGCTTCATCTCTGCGTTGCAGGCCACGGCGGCCAGGAACGCGAACGGGCTCAGCGTGTACATCGGCGGCCCGGCAGCCAACGCGAACGACGAGATCAAGATCTTCAAGGGCATCGACTCCACCCTGCTGTACTCGGCTCTCGGCGTGGTCATCGTTCTGTTGTTGCTGACCTACCGAAGTCCCGTGCTCTGGCTGCTGCCGATCATCTCGGCGGGCGTGGCGCTGACCGCCGCCGAGGCCGTCATCTACGAACTCACCCAGCACGCGAACCTGACCGTCAACGGGCAGAGCGAGGGCATCCTGGTCGTGCTCGTGATCGGCGCGGGCACCGACTACGCGCTGCTGCTCGTCGCCAGATACCGGGAGGAACTGCGCAGACACGCCGACAGGCACGAGGCGATGGCCGTCGCCCTGCGCCGGGCCGGGCCTGCCATCATCGCCAGCGGCCTGACCGTCGTGTGCGGCATGCTCTGCCTGATGGCCGCCGAATCCAACGACATCTCGGGTCTCGGCCCGGTCGCCGCCATCGGGATCGGCGTCGGCCTGATCGCCATGATCACGCTGCTGCCCGCGCTGCTCGTGATCTTCGGCCGGTGGATCTTCTGGCCGGTCAGGCCGGTCTACGGCTCGGCGGAGCCGACCAGCCGCGGGCTGTGGGCCAGGGTCGGGCAGGCCATCAGCCGCCGTCCGCGCGGGGTGTGGCTGGTGACCGCCCTCCTGCTCGCCGCGTGCTCGGCGGGCCTGATCGGCTTCAAGTTCGGGCCGCTGACAACCGCGCAGTCCTTCCGCGGCACGCCGCCGTCCATCGCCGCCCAGAACGAGCTGGACAAGTACTTCCCGGCCGGCTCGGGCGAGCCCGTGCAGGTGATATCCACGGCGGCCAGCGGGGCCGGAGTCCGCGATGCGCTGGTCAGCACTCCGGGCATCGCGTCCGTCACCCCGCCGGTCACGAAGGACGGCGTGACCTTCCTGCAGGCCACGATGGCCATACCGCCGGACAGCACGCAGGCCTACACGCTGGTCGCCCAGATCAGGACCAAGGTCCACGCCATCCCCGGCGCGGATGCGAAGGTGGGCGGCGGCACGGCAATCAACGCCGACGTGGAGGCGGCGGCGGCCCACGACAGGGACCTGCTCATCCCGCTGATCCTCGGCGTGGTGCTCATCATCCTCGGGCTGCTGCTGCGGGCGATCGTGGCCCCGCTGGTGCTGATCGCCACCGTCGTGCTGTCCTTCGGCGCTGCGCTCGGCATCTCCTCGCTGTTCTTCTCGCACGTGTTCGGCTTCGCCGGCGCCGACACCTCGGTGCCGCTGTTCGTCTTCGTGTTCCTGGTAGCCCTGGGCATCGACTACAACATCTTCCTGATGACACGGGTACGGGAGGAGTCTGCCCGCGGCGGGACCCGCCGCGGGGCGCTGACCGGCCTGGCCGCCACCGGGGGCGTGATCACGTCGGCGGGCCTGGTGCTCGCGGGCACGTTCGCGGTGCTCGGCACGCTCCCGCTTGTCGAGTTCACCGAGATCGGGTTCGCGGTCGCGTTCGGCGTGCTGCTCGACACGATCATCGTCAGGTCGGTGCTCGTGACCTCGCTGACCCTGGACATCGGGCGGCATATGTGGTGGCCGAGCGCGCTGGCCAACCCGAACAGGGGGTCAGCCACGAACGCCACCTAGACTGTGGGTTCGTGGGAGTGGTGGCCGATTGATACGGATGGCGCGGTGGCGGCGCTGAGCCGCGCGGATGCGGGACGGCTGACGGTACGTACGGTCGCCGTTCCCGATCCGGGCGACCTGCTCGCCCGGGTGCCGCGGCCGGACGTGGTCTGCTGGGTGCAGCACGGCGCGGGCCTCGTCGGCTGGGGCGAGGCGGCCAGGATCACGCTGCCCGCCGGGGAAGACCGGTTCACCGCCGCGGAGAAGTGGCTCGGCTCGGTGTTCGACGCCGCCGCGGTGGACGACACGGTGCGGCTGCGCGGGTCCGGGGCGGTCGCGTTCGGTGCCGTCACCTTCGACGCCTCCTCCGACGGCTCGGTGCTGATCGTCCCGCAGGCCGTGCTCGGCCGGGACGGCCGCGGCCACGCTTGGCTCACCACGGTGACCGAGGGCGCTGCGACCCCGGCCTGGCCGTTCGTGCCGCCCCGGCCGCTGGAGCAGGTCGTGTGGCACGACGGCAGCCTGCCCGCGCCGCAGTGGGAGCGGGCGGTCGCCGAGGCGGTGGCGGCCATCAAGGCCGGCAGCCTGCGCAAGGTGGTGCTCGCCCGGGACCTGTACGCGACCGCGGCCGAGGACATCGATCCGCGCGTCCCGCTGCGCAGGCTGGCCGACCGCTACCCCGAATGCTTCACGTTCGCCTGCGACGGCCTGGTCGGGGCGACTCCGGAGCTCCTGATCAGCCGCGACGGCGGGCAGGTGAGCGCGCTCGTGCTGGCGGGGACAGCGCCGCGCGGCGCGGACCCCGCGGCCGACGAGGAACTCGGCCGCCGGCTGCTGGCCTCGGCCAAGGACACCGAGGAGCACGTCTACGCGGTCGAGTCGATGCGCGAGGCGCTCGGCCCGCTGTGCGACACGCTCGACATCGAGCCGCGGCCGGCCCTGCTCAAGCTGCCCAACCTGCAGCACCTCGGCACCTGGGTGCACGGGACCCTCGCCCCGGCCGGGCCGCCGAGGTCGGCGCTGGCGCTGGCGGCAGCGGTGCACCCCACCGCCGCCGTCTGCGGTACCCCGACGGGCGCCGCCCTCGAGCTCATCCGCGAGCTCGAGCACATGGACAGGGAACGGTACGCGGGCGCGGTGGGCTGGGTGGACGCCGACGGGAACGGTGAGTGGGGCATCGCGCTGCGCTGCGCCCAGCTCTCCGGGCGCACCGCCCGCCTGTTCGCCGGGGGCGGCATCGTGGCAGGCTCCGATCCCGCCGCCGAGCTCGCCGAGGCCGAGGTCAAGTTCCGCCCGATGCGCGGCGCGCTTGAGGGCTGACAATCAAAATCTCTATTTTTCTGAACGGGCCGTGGTGCGCCCGCCACGGACGCGGCCCGGCCCGGGTGGCTCGCCAGTTATCTGGGATAAGGGAACCCTTAATCCGCGGTCGTCTGCTTGACGGCCAGGATCTACAGTCGTTACCAACACGAGCATGCCCGGCGAGCTTGGGAAGGGTGCCTGAGATGGGCGGCAAGCAAGAAGAGGTCCTCGACGTGCTCCGCGAGGTATGGAACGCGCAGGGGCAGACCGCGGAGGACGTCGAAGAGGCCTGCGACACCACCAAGGCGTGCAAGAAGATGGCGGACGTCGGCTTCGACGGACTCGCCGAGGAGACCGACGGCGACCTGCGGGCCGCCTGGCGGGCCCGGCTCGCCCGCGAGGGCAAGCTGAATCCCGCCGCCGGCAGCGTACGGGACCTCGTCCTCTGAATGGACTGCCCGGGAACCGTCGGCGAGCTGACCGAGACCTTGCGCCAGGGCGGTTACCTGGCCGACCGCGGGCTGGCCACGGCGTTGTTCGTGGCCATGTCGCTGAACCGCCCGATCCTGCTCGAGGGTGAGGTCGGGGTCGGCAAGACCGAGGTCGCCAAGGTCCTGGCCGCGGTCTTGCGCCGCAAGCTGATCAGGCTGCAGTGCTACGAGGGCATCGACACCAACCAGGCGCTGTACGAGTGGGACTACGCGCGGCAGATGCTGCACATCAGGGCGCTTTCGCAGCAGCAGGTGGCCGATCCCGAGGCCGTCGACAAGCTGTTCGGGCCGCGGTTCCTCGTCGAGCGCCCGCTGCTCGAGGCAGTGCGGGCCGGCGACCGGGCCGTGCTGCTGATCGACGAGATCGACCGGGCAGACGACGAGTTCGAGGCGTTCCTGCTCGAGGTGCTTTCCGACTTCCAGATCAGCATCCCCGAGGTCGGCACGATCACCTCGCAGAGCCCCCCGCTTGTCGTGCTCACCTCCAACCGCACCCGCGAGTTGCACGACGCGCTGAAGCGGCGCTGCCTGTACCACTGGATCAGCTACCCGCCCGCCGACCGCGAGGTCGAGATCGTGCTGATCAGGGAGCCCGGCGTGTCCGCCGTGCTGGCGCGCAAGGTGGTCGCCGCCGTGCAGCGGCTGCGCGAGCTCGACCTCGCCAAGCCGCCCGGCGTGGCCGAGACCATCGACTGGGCCAGGAGCCTCGACGTCCTCGGCGAGGCCGATCTGGACGCCGCGAACGCGGCGGACACCCTGGGCGCGGTGGTCAAGGATCGCGACGACCTCGAGGTCGTGCGCGACAACCTGGCCGAGGTCATCGCCGGTGCCCGCGGCGCCTGACGCCCTTACCGGCCTGCTGGTGGGCTTCGCCGGGGAGTTGCGCGCGGCCGGCCTGGAAGAACTCGCCGCGATCCTGCCCCGCCTCAACTGATCGCCCGCGCCTCCCGGCCGGCGGGTCACGGTCAGACGGGAAAGACCTTCAGCACCTCGTCGCCGTAGTCGTTGATGACCTTGACCGCGATCTTGCCGGTATCCGGCCGGGGAAACGGCCGTGACCGCGTCCGGTACAGGCTCTGCCAGGCGTCTTGTTCGATATCGGCCCGCAGCGCCCGCTTGAGCCTGGCGTACGGGTCCTGGCCGCCGGTGAAGTAGCAATGCCGGGCGACGAACGGCTCCCCGTCATACGCGGTGTCGATCATCCAGAGCGCGACCTGGGCGGTGTCGTTGCTGCGGAGCTCGCCGGTGTTCGGGTCGTAGACGTCGACCCCGTGCAGGATGACGCGCAGCTCTCCGCCATCGCCGGAGATCTCGATGTCGGGCTCGCCGAACACCGTGAACAGGTTGCCCGCGCCGGTCTTCTTCAGCTCCTCCCCCATGACAAGGTCGGCGTTCATCCGCACCAGCAGCACCGGCACCCGCCCGAGCCCGCGTCCGGCGGCCAGGTCGGCGGAACCCGCCGCGGGGGTCACGTAGTCCTCGGCTGCGCCGAGCGCGGCCGGATCGAAGGCGAACGCGAGCACGCAGAGCAGGTCCAGGTCCGCGGCCTGGTTCGCCTCCCTGGCCGCGTCCTTGATGAACTCCTCGCCGACCGTCCCGTACTCCGGGCCGATGGTGATGCCCACCCGCCTCGGCGTCCCTGCTGAGGCGTCTTCCCGCTCGCCGACCGCCTGGATGAAAGAGCCGGCATACGGCTGGACCGTGTCGAACCTGAGGCGTTCGCCCTTCCGGCCGTTCTGGATGCCGGCGGCACGCAGGTTGGCCAGGATCATCTGCGCGAACGACCCCTCGTTGCCGGGGCCGGCGAAGGTCAGCGAGCGATACGGCGAGGTGCTCGCCACGGTGAACGGCCCGCAGACGCGGACCTTGCCCGGATCCTCGTAGGGCTTGTCGTGCAGCATCTCGAACTCCGCGTGCCGCCCGATTGCCGCCTCGATCTCCTCCCGGTCCATCCCCTCGGTGATATCCGGGTTGCCGGTGATCGACTTCAGCGTCACGTGCCGCGCCCGCTCGCAGACGAACCCGTGCCGGATATCGTTCGTCGTCCGCGTGCCCGGCCAGCTCTGCCCGGTCAGCTCGGCTTCCTTCGCGCGGCCCTCGGCGGAGTCGGTGAGCAGGTACCAGGGGAACCGCGCGCCCATGAGACGTTGCCTGGCAAGGGTCAGGGCAACCCTGGAAGTGTCGATCGTGATCCACCGCCTGCCCCATTGCTCGGCGACGACCGCGGTGGTGCCCGAGCCGCAGGTCGGGTCGAGCACCAGGTCGCCAGCGTCGCTGGTCATCAGCAGGCATCGCTCTATCACCTTCGGCGAGGTCTGGACGACGAACAGCTTGGCTTCGGTGAACGAGCCGGTGATGGTGTCGGTCCAGATGTTATGGCGGATCGCGACCGGGAAATCGGCCGGATAGCTCTTGAAGCGGAGGGAGTTGCGCGCGGCGAACAGGCGGCCGGCCTGCGCGGCCCGGGCTAGCCCGTCGAGCGTCGTCTTCCAGTGCGAGCCCGCCGCCGGCAGGTACTTCTTCCCCTGGAAATAGAAGGCCTGGTCGGCCGCGGCCGGGCCGGGCGATACCAGCGAGACGGACTGGAACTGCTGACCGTGCTCGTCTCGGTACCTGTAGGTGCTCGTCACCTCGGCCGCGGTCCGGGTCCTGAAGAGCTGTCGATACTTGACCCTGTCCCGGTCTTTCGCGTACCACAGGATGGTGTCGAAAACCGGCGGCAACAGCGCGCTGGTCGCATAGGGCGTCTTCTGGTAGACGATCTGCGAGCAGAAATTCTCGCTGCCGAAGACCTCGTCCAGCAGTGACCGGACCAGATGGACGTTCTCATCGCCGATCTGGGCGAAAATCGAGCCGCTCTCGGTGAGCAGGTCACGCGCGACGGCCAGCCGGTCGCGCAGGTACGTCAGATACGAGTGAATGCCGAGCTCCCAGGTGTCCCTGAAGGCCTTTACCTGCTCGACGTCGCGGGAGATGTCCTCGATCTTCCCGTCCTTCACATCGCGGTTACGCGCGGAAACCTGCCAGTTGCCGCCGAACTTGATGCCGTAGGGAGGGTCGACGTAGATGACCTGGACCTGGCCTCGCAACCCTTCGCGCTCGGCCAGGCTTGCCATCACGCCGAGGGAGTCGCCGAGGATCAGCCGGTTGGACCAGCCGGCTTGGTGACGGTAGAAGTCGACGAGGCCGACGGCCCCGAGCCCGTCGAAGCTGTCGAAGAGGTCGATCTCGGGCTCGTCCTCGGGCCCGTCCTCGGGCCCGTCCTCGGGCCGCCCGGCGGTGCGGCGCAGGTTCTCGACGATGGCCCTGGGGTCGATCTTCTCCTGGATGTAGACGACCGGGACCTCGGCGGCCAGGTCCTCGCTGTCCAGGGCCTCCTTGCCGGCCCAGACTAGCTGCGGATCAAGCGACGGGTCCCTGGGGTAGCGGACGCGGATCGGCTCGTGCGTCAACTCGGCAGCCCTGCGTACAGGTTGTCGATGGCCTGGCCGAGCAGCGTCCTGGCGGCGGGCTCGTGCGCCTCGACGTAGTCCCAGCGGCCGAACTCGCCCCAGTTGTTCACCGCCGCGCACCACCGGTGCCGGGCGGTGTCCGCCTTCGCCGCGGCGGGACCTGGGGACCTGAGGGTCCCCGAGACCTCGATGATCAGCGTCCGTTCCACGTCCTGCGGCCCGGTGACCAGACGGGCGAGGAAATCGGGCACGTACTCGTGCGTCCGCCCCTCGTGCAGGTAAGGGATCGCGAACCCGAGCCGCTCGTTCTTCACGTAGGACATGACCCTCGGGTCCTCTTCAAGGGCATCGGCAACTGCCTCCTCCCGTGGGCCGTCGAGAACCACGTGGTTCAGGTGCGACTTGACCGGCGGCCGGTTCATAACCGCCTTGCGGGTGACGAAGTGCACGTCATCGGTGCAGCCGGAGGAGCCGAACGGGCGGACGACGGGCATCAGCACCGGCCTGGGCGCCAGCCGGACGACCGAGGAGAAGACCTTTTCTGCGGCCCAATCGGCGCCCTCGGTGAGCAGCAGATGCCCCGTGGCGACACCGGGCTCCGCGGTGACGCATTCGTCGAGCCACTGCCGCGCGATGCGCACCAGCTGCGGGAACAACCACGGCCGCGGGACGCCGCCGAGGGCGGCGAAGAACTGTTCCCGCTCGCTGAGCGTCTTGGCGATCGCGAACGCTATCCGCTGGGTGCGTGCGTCCCTGATGTCGTCAAGGTCAGCCGCCTGGTTCTTGACCCAGGTGGCCACCGTGGCGCGGTCCAGCCGGATGCGGGCGGACTCACCGAAGTCCGCCTGGAGGGCCTCGCCGGGCAGCTCGATCCGGTAGCCGTCCAGCTTGGGGAAGCGGATCGCAAGGTCACGGCGTTCGGGCAGCGCCCGGATCTCGACCGCCGGCCGGGGGCGGCCGCGCGGCCTGGGGATCTGCCTGTCGCCGGGGATGAAGGCGAACGGCACGCCGTACACCTCGGCGTATTCGGGCTCGAGCCTGCCGGTGCCCGGGTTGACCGCGTAATCCCTGCGCCGCAGGCCACGGCCGACGACCTGCTCGCAGAGCAGCTGACTGCGGAACGGGCGGACGCCGAGGATGTGGGTAACGGTGTTCGCGTCCCACCCCTCGGTCAGCATCGCCACCGAGACCACGCACCGGATGTGCTCGCCCGGCTTGCCCTTCTTGCCGATCGTGTTGACCGTCTCGCGCCCCGCTCCTGGCGTCTGGGTCCCCGGCGGATCTCCAGACTCCAGCTGCTCGGAGTCGATGAGCACGGTGCGCGGGTGACCGTCCCGGCTGCCATCCGCCACGTTGCTCAGCAACGGGAGATTTCCCTGCACGGGGAGCCTCGTGCCGTCGGGCAGCTCGATGTCCCTGCCCGCGATCCACTCGAAGACCAGCCTGGAGACGACCGTGTTGGGGCAGACCACGATCAGCACCGGCGGCGGCTCGCCCAGCGTGGCCAGTCCGGCCTCGTGCAGCCTGTAGTGCTGCTCATAGCTGCGATACAGGCTGCGCAGCGCCCCTTCGAGCACCTCAGGCATCGTCCAGCCGTGCACGCCTGGCGCGGCGTCCGGCGCCCGCCGCCTCGGCAGCGGCGGCCGGATGTGGTCCCACAGCTGCAGGTAGGCAAGCTCGCGCCCGTCGTCGGCGGGGAGGCGGGGTATCTTGACGACGCCGGACTCGATGGCGTCCATCAGCGAGAAATCGCTGACGACCCAGGGAAAGATGGAGCCCTCGGCCTGCCCTGAGCCCTGCAGGTAGTAGGGGGTGGCGGACAGGTCGTAGACGGCCTTGATCCCCGCCCTGCGACGCAGGTCGCCCAGACCGCGGAACCATACCCTTGCCTCGCGGTCACGGTCCCCGTCCTGCTTGTCCTGGTAGCAGTGGTGTGCTTCGTCATTCAGCACGACGATCTCGCCCTTGCCGACGCCGAAGGCGCGCATGATCCTGGCCGCGACCATGTCCGGGGTCTCGCGGAACGGCTCCGGCTCCTCGGGCTTGCCCGCCCGCAGCAGCCTGCGGGTGTTGGCCGCGACCCCCCGGATCGCCGTGGCGTCCCTGGGCAGGAAGGCGTGGTAGCTGACGATCTCGACCCGCGCCTGCAGCAGCGGCGCCCACAGGTCAGGTGGGAGGAGATCGCGCTCGGTGTAGTAGTTGTCCGGGCGCTGCGGATGCAGCACGCCGAGCCGGTCCCTGACCGTGATGCCGGGAGTGACGACGAGGAACCGCTTGGCGAAACGCGGGTCGTTCGGGGTCATCACCTTGTTCACCGTCTGCCAGGCGATGATCATGGCCATCACGACCGTCTTACCCGTGCCGGTGGCCATCTTCAGGCCCACCCGCGCCAGCCCGTCGTTGTGCAGCCGGTTCTCGGATTCCAGGCGGCGCCGCTGGTCGGCGGTGCCGTGGTGGCCGGCCACCTCGGCGAGGAAGATCGCGGTCTCGGCGGCCTCCCGCTGGCAGAAGAAGACGGGCTCGTCGCGCACCGGCGGCCCGGCCGCCCAGTGCGCGAGAAGCTTGCGGGTGTAGGGCGTGACGCCGTTCCAGTTGCTTGCGCGCCACCGTTGGACCTCGCGGCGGATGTCGTCGATCAGGGGCTCGCTTGGCCTGCGGCCCGGCAGCAGCGCGCCGGTGGGTCCGGCCGGACCGATCTCGAAGTGCGATTCCGGCGGGTCATACGGCGAGTTGATGATCGGATTGCCGAGATCTACCGTCAATGCCCGCACCTCCCCGCCCGCCTGGACCCGTCCACCATAGCCATCCGCCTGGCTGCTGGTGCTTAACTGGTGGAGGTATCCGAAAGGAACGCGCCGGTGAGGTGGAGCGTAGGGATCGAGGTCGAGGGCGACCGCGTGCTGACTCGCGAGGAGGTAGTCGAGCTGGCCGACGCGGTCGCCGCCAGCGGCGGCATCGCGACCGGGATCGGCTCCACCAGGTACGGCGCCCAGCTGATCGTCGAGGCAGGCAGCCGCGATGAGGCAATCGAGAAGGCGACAGGCGAGTTCTGGCGGGCCGCGTCCAAGGCTGCCCTCCCAGCCAGAGGCCAAGCCGGACAAGTACGCGGTCATCTACGTGGGCCACTCCGACGACCTGACGGCGGAGCGGTTCCCATTCCAGCACCCCGCGCGCACTGCTGGGTGAAGCGCGCCGGGTCCAGGTGGAAGGTCTATGTCTGCACCTACGAGGTCCCCGGCGGGAGCCGGGGGCACCGGGAGCAGATAACCAGGGAGCTGACCGCGATCTACCGGCCCCGCTGCAACGACCGATACGGCGACGACCAGCAGCCCCAAGATGGCGGCGGACGCGCCCGCGCTCGTGATGAAGAAGTTCTCATGGTGGCCCACCACGCGGCGGCCCTATCGGGCATCGGCGGCCATCTCGCCGAGGCGTGCCCGCTGACCTACGCCGCAGCGCGGTGCCGCAGCCTACTTTGTGCAGCCATTGGCGAGGGCCGCCTCGGGGTCGACCGAGGCCATGGAGACCGGGTCGCCTATACCATCCACACAGTTAACGATATTGGGGCTTGCACTGTCGTCCACGGTGTAGTTCGCGGTGGAGTCGCCAAGTGAAACCTCTGGTACTATCAACTCCAATCCGGCATCCTCGTTAATTCCGGTCGGATCATCCGGGGTAACAGCCATCGGCACGATGAGGTATCCGTTCCACGTTTCTGTCTGGCCGGGGACTGCATTGTTCCAATCGAACTCGGCGTCTGACTGGTCGGAATCCCCTCCGTAAGTACACTGAGGGCTGCCGACGGAACCCAGTGCCCATATCGGAGGAAAATTGGCTGGGCCCACGGTCCCCGGCGATGGTGCCTGCGAACTCGGTTCGACCGCGTTCGAGCCGTCCAGATAGATCATCATACTGACCGGTTCCGATGATGTGACGGTCGCGCTGAGCAGTACGGGGATAGCGACGGATTGCTCAGGGCTCGTACCCATGCCGTCGTACACGCCATTGCACGCCTGGATAAGCGGGTTAGTGACGTCCGAGACCAGGCTCAGCCGTCCCACTTTAACCGTGACCGTCGCCTTGTCTCCTACGCTGTCGTTGGTATCGATAGTGAACGCAGGAGGGCTGGATGGCGATACGACCGCGCTGCTCTGGGTTGCAGCGGAACTAGGACTGCCACTGCCGGCAGTGGAAATGCCCTCGGTTGGCGGAGTGCTGGACGCCGGATTCGCGGTTACACCAGGTGAACTACATCCGGTGAGCACGCTCACCGCTGCCGTGACCACTGCGGCCGCCGCACCTATCGCGCGCATGCTGCCAAGACGGAACAACGATCCCCCCCAAAGTAGCTTCAATAGGCCCATAACCTATGGAGCACGACACGGTTCATGCAACCGCTTTGAGCGAAACGATCCGGAATGGGTCATGTTCGGCAGTAAGGAAACCGGAATTCGCCGCGAACTTTGAGAATCGCAACCGAGAGTAACCGTGTCCGTCGGCAACACCGCCGCCCCGCCGTCCCGCCGCCCGCCGCCCCGCCGCCCCGCCGCCCTCCGGGCGAAGCCGCCGCCGCGGAGTGAAACCCCGGTTTCAGCACCCTGGGAGGTACCTGGTGTTTCGCAGTTTTGGGGCGGGTGTTGATTCGGGG
>JASHTQ010000196.1 GCA_030040475.1 Streptosporangiaceae bacterium | reverse complement strand
ACGCCGACGTTCGCGATCGCGGTCCAGCAGTCGATCGGGATCGTCGCGATCCTCATCGTCGGCCTGGCGCTGGCGCCCGGCGACATCTTCGGCTTCCTCGGCACGGTCACCACGCTGGCGGTCATCGTGCTGTACATCATGGCCAACTTCGCGCTGACCGCGTACATCCTGCGGGAGCATCGCGACGACTACAACGTCTGGCGGCACCTTGTGCTGCCGGGCATCGGCACGCTCGCCTTGCTGCCTGTGCTGTGGACCACCGTGTACCCGGTGCCGTCCTGGCCGATCGACCTGACCCCGTACATCTTCATCGTGGTGATGCTCATCGGGGCCGGTTACATGATCTGGCTGGAGCGCCGCCGCCCGGGCGCGCTGCAGCGGGGCGCGACCGAGCTCGTCGGCCACACCACGGATGCGCAGGGCGACGTGGACTGGGACGACGCGGCGGCGGCAGCCCCGGACGCGTCGTGACCCACGGGGTCGAACTCGGGCCGGTCGACCTGCCCTGCTATGAGCTGCCCGCCGAGCAGCCGTCGATCCCGGCCGCGACCTACCGGGCGCGGATCGCGGCGGCGGCGGCCGCGGCGGCCGCGGCAGGCATGGACGCGCTGATCGTCTACGCCGACAGGGAGCACTTCGCCAACCTGAGCTACCTGACCGGGTACGACCCCCGGTTCGAGGAGTCGCTGCTGATCCTGACGCCCGGGCGGGCGCCGGTGCTGCTGGTCGGCAACGAGGGCGAGTCGTACGCGAAGGTCGTGCCCGACGGCATCGAGGTCGTCCGCTACCAGAGCTTCAGCCTGGTCAACCAGGACCGTTCGGCCAGCCCGCGGCTTGACGCCGTGCTGCGATCCGCCGGGCTGGGCGACGGGGTGCGGCGGGTGGGGGTCGCCGGCTGGAAGTACTTCGACGCCGCCGAGGCCGACCTGCCCGAGTCGTGGGTCGACGCCCCGGCGTTCATCGTCGACTCGCTGCGCGCGCTTGGCTGCGCGGTGGTCAACGCCACGGCGCTGTTCACCGCGCCCGGCCGCGGGCTGCGCCTGGTCAGCGACGCGGACCAGCTGGCCTGCTTCGAGTTCGCGGCCACGCACGGGTCTGAGTCCATGCGCCGGCTGCTGCACGGCGTGCGGCCCGGCCTGACCGAGCTGGCCGCGTTCTCGCTGTACCAGACGATCGGGCTGCCGTACTCCTACCACCCGGTGCTGCTGTCCGGCGAGCGCTGCGCGCTCGGCCTGGCCAGCGCCTCCGGGCGGGTGCTGCGGCAGGGCGACCCGATGAGCGCGTCGCTTGGCTACTGGGGCAGCAACATCGCCCGCGGCGGCTTCCTCGCCGCGTCGGCCGGCGACCTGCCCGCCGCGGCCGCCGACTACGTGGACCGGCTGGTGGCGCCGTACTTCGCGTGCGCCGCCGAGTGGTACGAGACGGTGGGGATCGGCGTTACCGGCGGCGAGCTGTACGAGGTCATGCGGCGGCACCTGGCCGACCCCTTCTTCGGCGTGCACCTGAACCCGGGCCACTTCATCCACCTGGACGAGTGGCCGAGCTCCCCGGTGTACGCGGGGTCGGCGGTGACGCTGGCGTCCGGCATGGCGCTGCAGCTCGACATCATCCCGGCCACCGGGACCGCCTACCACACGTCGAACATCGAGGACGGGGTCGCGCTTGCCGACGACACGCTGCGGGCCGAGCTTGCCGCGCGCTACCCGGGGATGTGGCAGCGGGCGCGCGCGCGGCGCGCGTTCATGGCGGACGCGCTCGGCATCAGTTTGAAGCCCGAGGTGCTGCCGCTGTCGAACCTGGCCGGGTACCTGCCGCCGCTGTGGCTGTCGCCGCAGCTGGCCATGCGCCGCTCGTGACGCCGGGCAGGGCAATCGCCGCGGCCGCCCGCTCCGAATAGCAAGACGAGATCCCCGCGGGAATTGCTCGGCCAACCGGGCGCGGCCGGGGTCTGTCTTACGAACGTACAGGTCAGCACCTAAGAGCCAACGAGAGGGGACGTCAATGGGGATCAGTCGGGTCAAGGCCGCCGTTATCGGGCTGTGCGGCATCGCCGCGATCGGGGTTACCGTCGGCTTTGCGTCGACAGCGGGCGCGGCGAGCGGGCAGCCGCACCTGTCGAGCAGCGCAGCCAGCGTGCCTGTCCTCGTCAACTGCGCAATGCACGGCCAGACCCGGCCGGGCACGTACATCATGGCGTGCGGCGACGGAAACGCCTACGTCAGCAAGCTGCAGTGGGCCTCGTGGGGCTCTTCCGCTGCCTTCGCCACCGGTCGCTACGTCTTCAACACCTGCACGCCCAGTTGCGCGGCCGGCCACTACGTCAGCTTCCCGGCTCTGGTCGCGCTGTGGCGCGCCGAGGCGTGGTCGGGCCACTCCGGTCAGCGCTACTTCAGCAGGCTGACGATCATCCTCACCGGCAGTACCACGTACACGGCTGGCGGCAAGACGTATCACGTGGCCGCGACCCAGACCATCCCGCTGTCCTCGCTCGGCGGCGCCTGAGGAGCGGGCCGGCTCACCCGCGGCTTGGCTTGGCTAGTCGCGGGTGAGCCTGCGGTAGGTGACGCGGTGCGGGCGGGCGGCCTCGGCGCCGAGGCGCTCGATCTTGTTCTTCTCGTAGCCCTCGAAGTTGCCCTCGAACCAGAACCAGTTCGCGCCGCCCTCCCAGGCCAGGATGTGGGTCGCGACCCGGTCGAGGAACCAGCGGTCGTGGCTGGTGATGACGGCGCAGCCGGGGAATTCGAGCAGCGCGTTCTCCAGGCTCGCCAGGGTCTCCACGTCCAGGTCGTTGGCGGGCTCGTCCAGCAGCAGCAGGTTCCCGCCCTGCCTGAGGGTCAGCGCCAGGTTCACCCGGCCACGTTCGCCGCCGGACATCAGCCCGGCAGGCTTCTGCTGGTCCGAGCCCTTGAACCCGAACGCCGCCACGTACGCGCGGCTGGGGATCTCCACGTTGCCGACGCTGATGTGCGGCTCGCCGTCGGAGATGGCCTCCCACACGGTCTTGTCCGGGTCGATCCCGGCGCGCAGCTGATCCACGTAGGAGATCCGCACGGTCTCGCCGATCCGGATCGTGCCCGAGTCCGGGAGTTCCTCGCCGACGATCATCTTGAACAAGGTGGTCTTGCCGACGCCGTTCGGCCCCAGCACGCCGACGATGCCGTTGCGGGGCAGGTTGAAGGACAGGTTCTCGAACAGGCACCGGTCGCCGAACCCCTTGACCAGGTGGCTCACCTCGACCACGAGGCTGCCCAGGCGCGGCCCCGGCGGGATCTGGATCTCCTCGAAGTCCAGCTTGCGGCTCTTGTCGGCCTCGGCGGCCATCTCCTCGTAGCGCTGCAGCCTGGCCCTGCTCTTCGCCTGACGGGCCCGGGGGCTTGACCGGACCCACTCGAGCTCGTCTTCGAGGCGCTTGCGCTTCTTCGCGTCCTTGGCGCCCTCGACCTTGAGCCGGGCGGCCTTGGTCTCCAGGTAGGTGGAGTAGTTGCCCTCGTACGGGTAGGCGTGGCCGCGGTCGAGCTCGAGGATCCACTGGGCCACGTCATCGAGGAAGTATCGGTCGTGGGTGACCGCGACGACGGTTCCCGGGTACTTCTCCAGGTGCTGCTCCAGCCACTGCACGCTCTCTGCGTCCAGGTGGTTGGTGGGCTCGTCGAGCAGCAGCAGGTCGGGCTGGGACAGCAGGAGCCGGCACAGCGCGACGCGCCTGCGCTCCCCGCCGGACAGGCTAGCGACGTCGGCGTCCGGCGCCGGACAGCGCAGCGCGTCCATGGCCTGCTCGACCTGGCTGTCCAGGTCCCAGGCGTCCCTGTGGTCGAGCTCCTCCTGCAGGCGGCCCATCTGCTCGAGCAGGTCGTCGGAGTAGTCGGTCGCCATCTTCTCGGCGATCTCGTTGTACTCCCGCAGCAGCCGCTTGGTGTCCGCCACGCCGTCTTCGACGTTGCCGAGGACGGTCTTGGTCTCGTCCAGCCTCGGCTCCTGGTCGAGCAGGCCCACGGTGTAGCCCGGCATCAGGCGCGCCTCGCCGTTGGACGGCTGCTGGACGCCCGCCATGATCCTGAGCAGGGTCGACTTGCCGGTGCCATTCGGCCCCACGACGCCGATCTTCGCACCGGGCAGGAACGCGAGCGTGACGTCGTCAAGGGTGACCTTGTCGCCGTGCGCCATCCGCACGGCACGCATCTGGTAAATGAACTCCGGCATGGCATCAAGCCTACGGGCACGTGCCTGTTGTCTAGTCCTCTTGAGCTTGCCCGTCTGCCACGGGCTCGGGCACGGGATCCTTGGGGGCCTTGACCGGGGCGCATAGCCGGATCCGGTTGCGGCCGGCGTCCTTGGCCCGGTACAGCGCCAGGTCGGCGGCGGCGAGGAGCTCGAACAGGTCACGGCCGTGGCGGCCGAGGACCGCGACCCCGATCGAGACCGTGACGCTGATCTGCGCATCCCCGGCGCTGACCCTCAGCACGCTGGCACTGTGCCGCAGCCGTTCGGCGATCCGGCAGGCCTCGGTGGCTCCGATCCCCGGCAGCAGGACGGTGAACTCCTCGCCGCCGAACCTGCCCACCACATCCGATTCGCGGACCTGGTGCCTGAGCTCGGCGGCCAGCCCGCGCAGTACCTCGTCCCCGATGAGGTGCCCGTGGCCGTCGTTGACCTGCTTGAAGTGGTCGACGTCTATCAGCAGCAGGGCCAGCGGCGTTTCCATGCGCAGCGCCCTGGCGACCTCCGAGTCGGCCTCCCGCTGCCAGGCGGTCGCGTTCAGCAGCCCGGTCTTCGGGTCGGTCTGGGCGGCCGCCTGCAGCTGCTGGTGCATCAGGCTGCGCTGGAGCAGGATGACCGGCGGCAGGGCGACCAGGAGCAGCAGGAAGCTGAGCGCGCAGGTGATCGTGACCAGGATGCCCACGCAGGTCTCTGTCAGGTCGAGCAGCAGGGTCTCCCGGTCCCACAGCACCTTGCCGAGCGGCTCCTCCGGATCGGCCAGGTGCGCGGCGACCGCCACCAGGCTCGTGTTGATGATGTCGAACAAGATCGCGCAGCCCAGCGTGACCGGGATCGCCGCCGGGCGGCTCAGCCAGGCGTAGGAGCCGTGCAGCGTGGCCAGCACGATGCCCGGGATCAGCTGGTGGAAGGTGGTCGATGCCGCGGCTCCGGCCAGCCCGAGCGCTGCCGAGCTGAACACGCGGCGGTAGAGCGGCTTCTGCCGGTCCTGTGCGTACAGGACCGCTCCGACGACGAACGGAGCGACCAGCGCATAGGCCGGAGGCAGCAGCAACGCAATCGGCAGCCACCACGCGGAGAGGAGATCGCGGGACACGCCCGATGGCTGGCCGAGGCGGCGCATCGCCTCGACGCAGACCACCGCCGCGACAAGTAGCCCGGCAAACAGGGCGATGTCCCCGACGTGCGGCGAGGTGTCAGAGATCTCCCACCCGGTCAGGCCGAGGTCGAAGCCGAGCAGTATGACGACGTATACGATAAGTGACGTTGGCATCGCCAGCAGTGGCCAGCACCACGGTCGCTTAAAGAGCCGCCGCAGGCCCCGCTCGCGCTGTCCTATCGCCTCTTGAACTGCCGACATGCCTCCTCCCAGCATGCGCAAGGCCGGGCGGCCTCAAGGCCAGTCATTACGGTAGGTAACATTATAGGTGCGAATAGTGCTGACGCGCCGAGAAACCGGTATGTTGACGGATGTGGTCCGCGGGGGCGGGCCGACCGGGCTAGGCCAGACCGCGGGGAGCGGTCGGCCTAAGGACCCGGTCGGCGTGTAGTCAACAAGACTCGGCCACCAGTCCCCTGCGGCCTGCAGTCGGCAGGCCGGCGACACACCAGTCGGCAGACCCGGCGACACAGCAATGGGCAGACAGCGCGACAGTCGGCAGACCGCGCGACAGTCGGCGGAGTGGGGGAGAGGTGGAGTCGGTGCGAGGCGTGATCTGGAGCTAGGGTTCAGATGGGCATTGAGGCCTCAGGGGTCCTGGGGGTCCCAGGGGTCCTGATCGCCTCGTGCTCATCGTCCTCCTCTTCGTCGACCTCGTCGTCCTCGTCGACGGCCTGTGCCGGGAACTCGTCCCCGTGCAGGCCTGCGCCGAGTTCGCGCTCGAATCGCTTGATCGCCTCGTCGTCGATGAGGTCCTCTGCCCGGCCGTGCGCTGTCGGCCCGTCGTCCTGGACACCGGTGCCGGCGGCGGCGCCGGGATTGCCGTCGGCCCGGGCGCTGTCGTCGCCGGTGTCCGCCTGCGTGCGGGTGCGGAAGTAATTGGATATGCCCCGGCTCAGGTCATGTCCGATGGCGTCCGCCTCGATCTCGATGTCGGTCCTGAGCTGTCCGGTCTTGTCTTCGTAGCTGCTGGTGCGGAAGCGGCCCTTGACCACGACCGGGTCGCCCTTGTGCAGGCTGGCCTTCGTGTGGTCAGCGAGCCTGCGCCAGCACTTCACCGTGTAGTAGCTCGTGGCACCGTCGCGCCACTCGTTGGTCGTCCGGTCGAGGACCCTGGGCGTCGTGCCCACCCGCAGGTCGGTGACATTCGTGCCCTGCTTCGTCTTGCGAATGATCGGGTCCCGCGCGACGTACCCGACGAGGGTCACGTATCCGCCCTGGCTCATAGCATTCCTCCTTGGGTTCCGGTGACCTCGCGTCACCGGGCTCCCTTCACGGTGGACCAGCCGGGGACCCCGCCGCCGGAACGGCCGCACGCCTGTGGATAACTCGGGCGTGATAGCCCTGCCTGTGGACAACCACTTGCCAGCGGCCGCCTGGTGCGGCATACTACGCAGCTTCCTAACGGCGGCCGATGCGGGCCACCTCCTCGGCGGTGAGGGAGAAGCCGAACAGGTCGAAGTTCGACTGGATGCGCTCGGGCCTCGCGGACTTGGGGATGACGGTGACGCCGATCTCAAGGTGCCAGCGCAGGACCACCTGGGCTGGGGTGGCTCCGTGCCTGGCCGCTATCTCCGCCAGCACGGGGTCGCTCAGCCTGGTGCCCTTGAGCGGGCTGTAGCCCTCGACCGCCACGCCGCGCTCGGCGTGCGCGGCCAGCAGCGCCTGGTCGTACCGGGATGGGCTCCACGGGATCTGGTTCACCGCGGGCCGCTCCCCCGTCGCCGCGATCAGCTCGTCGATCTCGGCGATGCCGTAGTTGCTCACCCCGACCGCGCGGCAGCGTCCCTCGTCCCTGAGCGCGAGGAAGTCCCGCCACAGCGGCACCGAGGCCTGCCTGCGCGGCGGCCAGTGGATCAGCCACAGGTCCAGGTAATCGGTGCCGAGGGCGTGCAGGCTCTCGGCCAGGGTGGCCCGGGCCCGCCCGGCGTTGCCGGGCGGCAGCTTGGTGGTGACGAATAGCTCCTTGCGGTCCAGGCCTGCCTCCGCGATGGCCCGGCCGACCTCGCCCTCGTTCCGGTACATGGTGGCGGTATCGATGTGCCGGTAGCCCGCCTGCAGGGCGTACCTGACGGCCTCGTAGGCGCGCCGCCCCTGCAGCTGCCAGGTGCCGAATCCGACCATCGGCATGGCGGCGCCGCCGCCGAGGTCCACTTCGGGAATGTCGGTCATGGCGTCAATACTCTCAGGCGAGGATCGCCTGGATCGCCGCGGCGAGCTGGCCCGGCACGTCCCGCACGAGCAGGTGCTCTCCGTCGCGGACCACGTCGCGGCCGCCGATGACCACGTGGTGGATGTCGGCGGCGGTGGCGGCGAAGACCGCCGCCTCGGCGGCAAGGTCATCGTCGGATCCGGCGGTGCGCACGCTGTCCAGCGACACCGTGACCAGGTCGGCCCAGGCGCCGGGGACGATCTCGCCCGCGTCGGGCCAGCCCAGGCTGGCGTGGCCGTCCGCGGTGGCGGCCTGCAGCAGGTCCTCGGCGGTGAAGTGGCCGCGGGCCTGGTACGCCAGACGTTCGGCGTACTCGACGCCGCGGGCCTCCTCGAGGATGTCGATGACCGCGTGGCTGTCGCTGCCGAGGGTGAGCGTGCAGCCCGCCTCGGCCAGCGCCATCGAGGGAGCCAGGCCGTCGCCGAGGTCCCGCTCGGTGGTGGGGCAGATGCAGGCGAACGCGTGGCAGCCGCCGAGCAGCTCCAGGTCGGCGGCGTCGACATGGGTCGCGTGCACGACCGTGGCGCGCGGGCCGAGGACGTCTTCCTCGTACAGCAGCCGGGCCGGGGAGACGCCGTAGAAGGCCTGGCACACGTCGTTCTCGGCCAGCTGCTCTGCCATGTGCACGTGCAGCGGGGCACCGCAGCTGTGCGCCCAGGACACGACCTGGTGCATTTCTTCCCTGGGAACCGCCCGGACGGAATGGATCGCGGCGCCGACCTTGGCGTGCGGCGTGACCATGCCGTACTGGTCGTAGCCGAGGGCGGTCACCCTGGCCGCCCATCGCTCGGCGTTGCCGTCGCTGAAGCGGACCTGGGCGCCGGCCAGCGGCAGCAGGCCCGACGGGGCCGACGGGGTGTAGGCGGACGGGGAGCCCGAAACGGGGGCCGGCGCCGAGGGGTCAAGGCCGCCGGTCAGGTAGCACGCGTCGAGCAGCGTGATCCGCAGGCCGGCCTGCGCCGCCGCCTCGATCAGCGCCCGGCCCATCGCGTTGGGGTCGGGGTACGGGCGGGCGTCCGGCTGGTGGTGCAGGTAGTGGAACTCCCCCACGCAGCTGATCCCGGCCAGCGCCATCTCGGCGTACACGGCGCGGGCCAGCAGGCGGTAGCTGTCCGGGTCGAGCCGCGCCGCCACCTCGTACATGCGCTCGCGCCAGGTCCAGAACGTCCCGCGGTCGGCCTGCGTGCTGGCCCGCAGCGCGCGGTGGAAGGCGTGCGAGTGGGCGTTGGCAAACCCGGGGAGCGTGAGGCCGCTGAGGTGCTCGGCGTCTGGGGGAATCGACGGGGCATCTGGGGTGACAGCGGTGAAGCGCTCCCCGCTCGCCTCGATCAGCACGTCGTAGCACACGCCCTGGCCGGGAAGCCAGGCGAGTTCGGCCAGCCAGTACCGGGTCACGGACGGCCCGCCAGGTCCTCGAGCACGGCCGCGAGCGCACGGACCCCGGCCTCGCAGTCCGCCAGGTCGGCGTGCTCGGCTGGCGAGTGCGAGACGCCGGTCGGGTTGCGCACGAACAGCATCGCAGCCGGGATCCTGGCGGCCAGGAACCCGGCGTCGTGGCCGGCCCCGGTCGGCAGCACCGGCGGGCCGGCGGCCGCCTCAAGCGCGGGGGCATGAAACCCGGGATTCAGTACCTCAGGAGGTACTGAAAGTCCGGTTTCATTACGCGCGGACTCCGGCGGCGGCGCCACGAGCGGCCCGGCAGTGGCGAGGATCGCCGCGATGCGGGCGGTCAGGGCTGGGTCGAAGCGGACCAGGGGGGTATGGGACTCCTGGCTGACGGCGAGGGTCACGTTGTGCTCGGTAGAGAATTTTTCTGCTTCCGAACGAATGGTGGCGATCGTCGCATCGAGGGTGGCTTCGTCCGGGGCGCGGGCGTCGAGCCAGGCCGTGACCGAGCTTGAGATGCCGTTGGTGCCGCCTGGCTTCGCGATCACCTTGCCGAAGGTGGCCAGCGATCCGTGGTCGGCGGCGGCCTGGCGGGCGGCCAGGACCGTGCTCGCGTAGGGCAGCATCGGGTCGTGGCGGTCGGCGAGGCGGGTGGTGCCTGCGTGGTCGGGGCGGCCGGCGAACTCCAGCCGCCAGCGGTCGTGTGGCCAGATGGACTCGCCGATGCCGACCGGGGCGCCCAGCGGCGCGAGCGCGCGGCCCTGCTCCACGTGCAGTTCGACGAACGCCGCCAGGCCGGACAGCCGCTGCTCGTCCGGGCCGATCCCGGCCGGGTCGAAGCCCGCCGCCGCCATCGCCTCGGCAAGGGTGACGCCCTGGCCGTCGGTGAGCGCCCGCGCCCGTTCCGGGTCCATGACCCCGGTCATCAGCCGGCTGCCGAGGCATGGAACCCCGAACCGCCCGCCTTCTTCTTCTGTGAATGTGGCAAGCACCACGGATCGTTCGGGATAAAAGCTTTTTTCTTTTAGAAGGTCGACGGCGGCCAGCGCGGATACCACGCCCAGCGCCCCGTCGAAGCCGCCGCCGTCGGGGACCGAGTCCAGGTGGCTGCCGGTGGCGATGGCGCCGGCTCTTTTCCGGCCCCACCAGGCCCACAGGTTGCCGTTGCGGTCGGGCTCGACGGTCAGGCCGCGGCGCTGCGCCTGGGCGGTGAACCAGGCGCGGCACTGCGCGTCGGCCTGCGTCCACGAATAGCGGCGGTAGCCGCCGGTCTGCGGGTCGCGGCCCAGCGGCTCAAGCTCGCGCCAGAGGTCGGCGAAGGCCATCAGCGCGCCATCGGGACGCGGACGCCGCGCTCCGCGGCCACCGTGGCGGCCAGGTCGTAGCCGGCGTCGGTGTGCCTGATCACCCCCATCGCCGGGTCGTTGGTCAGCACGCGCTCCAGCTTCTGCGCGGCCAGGTCGGTGCCGTCGGCGACGCAGACCTGGCCGGCGTGGATGGAGCGGCCGATGCCGACGCCGCCGCCGTGGTGGATGGACACCCAGGAGGCGCCGGAGGCCGTGTTGACCAGGGCGTTCAGCAGCGGCCAGTCGGCGATCGCGTCGGAGCCGTCGGCCATCGCCTCGGTCTCGCGGTAGGGGGACGCGACCGAGCCGCAGTCCAGGTGGTCGCGGCCGAGCACGATCGGGGCCTTGACCTCGCCGTTCTTTACCATCTCGTTGAACCGGAGGCCGGCCAGGTTGCGCTCGCCGTAGCCGAGCCAGCAGATGCGCGCCGGGAGGCCCTGGAAGTGCACCTTCTCCCCCGCCAGGCGGATCCAGCGGGCCAGCGCCTCGTTGTTCGGGAACAGGTCGAGGATGGCCCGGTCGGTGGCGGCGATGTCGCCGGCGTCCCCGGACAGCGCGGCCCAGCGGAACGGGCCCTTGCCCTCGCAGAACAGCGGCCTGATGTAGGCGGGCACGAAGCCGGGGAATTCGAAGGCCCTGGTGTAGCCGGCCAGTTCGGCCTCGCCGCGGATGGAGTTGCCGTAGTCGAAGACCTCCGCGCCCGCGTCCAGGAAGCCGACCATGGCCGCGACCTGGGCGGCCATCGACTCGCGGGCTCTTGTGGTGAACCCTTCGGGGTCCTCGGCGCGCAGCGCGGGCATGTCCTCGAACGCGACGCCGCTGGGCAGGTAGGTGAGCGGGTCGTGCGCCGAGGTCTGGTCGGTGACGATGTCGATGGGGGCGTTGCTCCTGAGCAGGCTCGGGAAGATGTCGGCGGCGTTGCCAAGCAGGCCGATGGACAGGGGCTGGCCCTTGTCACGGGCTTCGGTGGCCCTCCTGATCGCGTCGTCCAGGTCTTTTGCCTGCTCGTCCAGGTAGCCGAACTCGATCCTCCTGCTGATGCGGGACTGATCGCACTCGACGCAGATGACCACGCCGCCGTTCATCGTCACGGCCAGCGGCTGGGCGCCGCCCATGCCGCCCAGCCCCGCGGTCAGGGTGATCGTGCCCTGGAGGGTCCCGCCGAATCGTTTGGCGGCTATCGCGGCGAAGGTCTCGTAGGTGCCCTGCAAGATGCCCTGGGTGCCGATGTAGATCCACGAGCCCGC
>JASHTQ010000195.1 GCA_030040475.1 Streptosporangiaceae bacterium | reverse complement strand
CCCATCTACTTCATCGGCCCGACCGCCTTCAACCTGCTCGGCATCGACCGCTGGGTCCGCAACTTCGGCTACATCGCCTACTACGACTCCTGGGACGGCAGGCATCCGCGGCTGTTCGCGCCGGAGAACCGCCCCTACATCGAGTTCGAGTCGAGCGAGCAGATCAACAACTACCTGCTGCGCGACGCCGAGGTCCGCGAGCACCTGGCCCGCCGCGGCGGGACGCCGATGGTCGCGATGGTGTTCTTCGATGAAGAGACCGAGGAGATCTGCAAGGAGCAGGGCTACCAGCTGATCCTGCCGCCGGACTCGCTGCGCCGCCGGCTCGACTCCAAGATCGTCACCACCCAGCTCGGCAACGAGGCCGGCGTCCCGTCCGTGCCGAACGTGCTCGGCGAGGCCGCCAGCTACGCCGAGCTGACCGCGCTCGCCGAAGCCAGCGGCCTCGGCGACGACCTGGTCGTCCAGACGCCCTACGGCGACTCGGGCAAGACCACGTTCTTCATCAAGTCCGAGGCCGACTGGGACGCCTGCGCGGACGACGTGGCCGGCCAGCAGCTCAAGATCATGAAGCGGATCAACAACCAGGCAGCGGCGGTCGAGGCCTGCATCACCAGGCACGGCACGATCGTCGGCCCGTTCATGAACGACCTGACCGGCTACCCGGAGCTCACCCCGTACAAGGGCGGCTGGTGCGGCAACGACGTGTTCCCCGAGGCCCTGTCGGACGCCGACCGCGCGGTGGCGATCAGCCACGTCCGCAAGCTCGGCGACCGGCTGGCCCGGGAGGGCTACAAGGGCTTCCTCGAGGTCGACGTGCTCGTCGACACCGACACCGGCGCGGTCTACCTGGGCGAGCTGAACCCGCGGATCTCCGGCGTCTCCTCGATGACCAACGTGACCGCCGGCGCCTACGCCGACGTGCCGCTGTTCCTGTTCCACCTGCTCGAGTTCATGGACGTCGACTACACGATCGACGCCGAGGAGATCAACGAGCGCTGGCGCGATCTCGCCGCCGTCGACGTCTGGTCGCAGCTGATCATGAAGGAGCCGGGCGACGACGTGGAGCGGATCCTGGCCGCGCCCCGGACCGGATCCTGGCGCATGTCCGACGCCGGCGCGCTCACCTTCGAGCACGTCAGCAACGACTGGCACGACATCACCACCGAGGACGAGGCCTTCTTCATGCGCGTCTACGGCCCGGGCGACTACCGGTTCCACGGCGCCGACCTGGGCATCCTGGTGACCAAGGGCCGGATGCAGACCGCCGAGGGGCTCACCGAGCGGTGCCGCCGCTACATCGCGGGCATCCGCTCCCACTACCAGTCCGAGCCGCTGCCGCAGGCGCCTGCCGTGATGCCCATCGCCTACGTGAAGTAGCCTTCCGGGTGTGCTGAGCCAGTCCGTCATCGACTCCCTGTTCCCGCCCGGCCTGCCCGAGCCGGACACCCTCGAGCACTACTACCCGCCGCGTACTCACCTGCCCGAGGGCGCCGAGGTCACCCGCTTCGCCCCCAGCCCGACCGGGTTCCTGCACATCGGCGGCGTCTACACCGCGACCATGGACGTCGACGTCGCGCGGCACTCCGGCGGCACCTACCTGGTCCGCCTCGAGGACACCGACCAGGCCCGGACCGCCGAGGGCGCCGCCGAGCAGTTCGCCGAGGCGTTCGAGTACTTCGGCATCGCCCCGGACGAGAACGACCACACCGGCCGCTATGGCCCCTACTCCCAGTCGGCCCGGGAGGAGATCTACCTGACCTACGTCCGCGAGCTGATGCGCAAGGGCCTGGCCTACCCGTGCTTCGCGACCAAGCAGGACCTGGAGGAGATCACCGCCGCGCAGCGGGCCGCGGGCGCGCTGCCCGGCTACTACGGCAGGTGGGCGATCTGGCGCGACGCCTCACCAGAGCAGGTGGGGGAACGGCTCGCCGCCGGCGACCCGTACGTCGTCCGGTTCAGGTCCCCCGGCGTCGCCGGGGTCCGGGTCAGCTTCACCGACGAGATCCGCGGCGAGCTGACCATGGACGACAACCGCAACGACGCGGTGATCCTCAAGAGCAGCGACACCGAGCCGAGGCTGCCCGTCTACCACTTCGCGCACGCCGTCGACGACCACCTGATGCGGATCACCCTGGTCATCCGCGGCGAGGAGTGGCTCTCCTCGGTGCCGCTGCACCTGCAGCTCTTCGACGCGCTCGGCTTCGAGCGCGTCCGCTACGCGCACATCGCCCCGCTGATGAAGCAGGACGGCGGCAGCCGCCGCAAGCTGTCCAAGCGCCGCGACCCCGAGTCCAGCGTGGCCTTCTACCTCGAGCAGGGCTTCCCGGCCCCGGCCGTCCAGTACTACCTCCGCGGCCTGGCCAACGGCCGCCTCGCCGAGGTCCCGCTCGCCGAGGCGCTCACCGAGGCCATCCGGCTGTCGGAGTGCGGCACCGCGGGGCCGCTCATCGACATGGTCAAGCTCGACGACATCTGCGCCGACCACGTCGCCACGCTGCCCGGCGAGCTGATCCTGGCCCTGGTCACCGAGTGGGCCGCCCGCTACGACCCCGATCTCGTGCCGGTCCTGCAGGCCCACCGGCCGCTGGCGCTGCAGGCGCTGGACATCGATCGCGTGGACACCGAGAAGCCGCGCAAGGACCTGCGCAGGTGGGCCGAGTTCCGCGCCGTCTACGGTTACTTCTTCAGCGAGCTGTTCACCCCGGTCACCGACCCCGCCGACGCCCGCTTCGCCGGCCTGGACCCGGCCCCGGACCCGGCCGTGGTCCGCGCCGTCGCCGCCGCGTTCGCCGAGGCCTACCAGCCGCCGTCCCCGGACGTCGTGTGGTTCGACCAGATCCGCACCCTGGCCCCCGGCCTGGGCTTCGCCCCCAGCCCGAAGGCCTACAAGCAGGACCCCGCCGCCTACCATGGCTCCATCCGCGAGCTCTCCCAGATCGTCCGCATCCTGCTCACCGGCACCCCGCGCAGCCCCGACCTGGGCTCCGTGGCCGCCACCCTGGGCACGCAAGAGGTCCTCCGCCGCATCCGAGCCGTCCTGTAACCCCGGTACCGGTCCCGCCCCCGCTGACCTCCCCAACGTCTTTTATGCCGAACGTGCGGTGGTGCACCTCCCCGGCCTTGGTGCCGACCGTGGAGCCCTCGATGAAGCGCCGCGCGGCCAGCCGGCTGGCGGTGGCGGCGATCTCGACCGCGGCCTCGAGCAGTTCGGTGTCTACGTCCATGGTCCAGACTCTGCCAGGCATGAGCCCGCCCCCGGCACGGGGGCACCGGGGGCGGACGGTTGACGGGTACCGGACGGGCTGCTGTGGCGAAGAGCCGCCCGTCCGGACCCGGGCCTTGGAGTTCTGCGTTCCATGAACTGCCTCCAGTGTCGTGTTTTCCTTGTCCGTTTCTCAGAGTCGTTGTGCCCGTCTCGGGCGGGCCGTTGTCCCGGTCCTTTAGGCCCGGGTACGGCGCTTGTTTCGGCACGAGAAAAGCCGGCCGCGACGACTATCGCGGCCGGCTATACCGAAAAGGCGATCAGGTGAGGTAACGCTCGATCAGGGCCATCAGCTCGAGCAGGTCGAACGGCTTGGCCATGAAGTCGACGGCTCCCGCCGCGAGGAGGGTATTGACGGTCTCCTTGCCGGTATCGCCGCTGAGGATGATCACCGGGATCGCGGCGGTCTGCGGCACCGCGGCGAGCTCCCGGAGCACCTGCTCGCCGTGCGTATCGGGAAGGCGGTTATCCAGCAGGATAAGGACGGGCGGATCCTCGATCGCCGCCTTGATACCGTCCCTGCCGGTGCCGACCGAACGCAATTCGATCTCCGGACGGCGTTTGAGCAGCCGCTCGACGAGGCGGATGTTGTCGTCGTTGTCGTCTATGTACAGCACGGTGCGGTTCGTCATGTCCGCGTCGTCTCCGGGACCACGCCGGTCTTTTCCTCGTGTGCGGCCGCCATCGAGTCGAGGAGCTGGCCGAGTTCGGCCAGGTCAAGTGGCTTGGTGAGGTAGGCGACGATCCCGCTGGAGCGCATCTGGCGGACGACCGTCGGCGCGGCCTCCGCGGACAGGACCGCGATCGGGATGCCCGCAGTGGCTGGCTCCGACTTGAGATGGATGAGCACCTCGTACCCCGGCAGGTCGGGCAGGTGCAGGTCGAGCAGGATCAGGTCGGGAACCTCGCGGGTCGCGATCTCCAGGCCGATCCGGCCGGACATGACCGCCTGCAGTCGGATGTTCGGCTTGGACTTCACGAACCTCGAGACCACCTCGATGTTGGCGGAGTTGTCCTCGATGTACAGCACGCGCAGCCCCGCGCCGGCCGCGTCGTCCGGGCTGGCCGGCGCGGCCAGCGATACCGCTGCCGCGTGCTCGTGCTCTCTGGTATCGACCATGTCCGGCACCCGGGGAAGGCTGATGGTGAACGTCGACCCGGCGCCGTCGCCGCTGGACGCGGTCAGGTAGCCGCCCATCGCCTCGGCGAAGGCGCGGGCCAGCGGCAGCCCGATCCCGGTGCCCTCGATCGCGCTCTGCTCGGCGCCCAGCCGCTCGAACGGGATGAAGATCCGCTCCAGGTTCGCCGCCGATATCCCCGGCCCGGTGTCGGTCACCGCCACCGTCGCCCGGTCGGCCCCGTCCGCCTGGTAGGTGATCGAGACCGCACCGCCCTGGCGGTTGTACTTGATCGCGTTGGAGACCAGGTTGACCAGGATCTGGCGAAGTCGCAGCCGGTCGGCACGGACGGCGAGGCCGGGGTGCAGGCAGTACTGGCCGATCGTGATCGAGCGCCCGGCCGCGATCGGCGCCATCAGCTGGCAGGTCTCCTCGACAAGCGGCTGTACCTGGACGGGCTCGACCGACAGGCTGAACTCGCCTGACTCGATCCTGGCGATGTCGATCAGCTCGTTGATCAGCAGCAGCAGGTGCCGCCCGGCGCCGAGGATGCGCTCGACGCTGTCCCTGTCCTCCTGGCCCAATTCGGACATCTGCAGCAGCTGGGTGAACCCGAGCACGGCGTTCAGCGGCGTGCGCAGCTCGTGGCTGGTGCTGGACAGGAACGCGTTCTTCGCCTGGGTGGCCTTCAGCGCCACGTCCCTGGCGGCGGTCAGCTCCGTGGCGCGGCTGTCCAGCAGGCCCTTGGCGCGGGCCAATGCGGCCGCCAGCCTGCCGATTTCGTCACCCGCGCCGCGCACCGGCTCCAGATCCTCACCGGCGCCGAGCCTGTCGGCGTTCGCGGCGGCCCCGGCGACTCGCTTGGCGATGCCCGAGGTGAGCAGCATCCCGCCGGCCAGCCCGGCGAGCACGCCGAACGCCAGGCCACAGACGATGACCGCGTCGATGTCGTCTTCCAGCGCGTTGATGTCGTTGCGGCGGACAGCGACAAGGGCGTTCGGCCCCCGGACCAGGCCGGTGAGCTGC
>JASHTQ010000194.1 GCA_030040475.1 Streptosporangiaceae bacterium | reverse complement strand
GGGCGGGCCGGGGAGTCGGGGGCGTTGTTGGCGTCGCCCTTGGTCACGTAGGAGACCAGCCCGTCGTGGTCCTGGACGGCGATGATCCGGTGGGTGATGACCGCGGTGCTGCCCGCCGCCTCCCGGAAGGTGACGATCTGCCCGACCCGCAGGTGCTCGGCCTGGGCCGCGGTCACCGGGTCATCGACGATCAGGTCCCCCGTCCGGATCACCGGCGACATCGACCCGGACAGCACGGTCAGCACCGGGTGCCCGAACGCGGTGAACTGGCCGGCCGGCGACATGTGGCTGGCGACCGCCAGGACGATCATCAGCGCGGCGAAGGCCGAGATCGCCACCGCGAGGACCGCCCGCAGCGCCCGCAGCGCCGCCCGCCCGGCGCGCGGAGAGCGGCCGGCCGCCCGGCGGGACTTGCGGTGCGCCGGGCCGGCGGCCCGCACTGGAATCGCGGTCGTGCTCATCTGTTGGCTCCTGGATAAGGTCCCGGTTAGCGTCCGGGCCGGCCCTTCGCCGGCCGCGCCGCACGCTTTCACGAGTCCTAAGGTGCCCGCCCGCGATTACCGCTTCGGGTGCCCTATCGGGTGCGCGCCAGTTGCACGCCGGTTACATTAACCGGGCATAGTCGATCAAATCGGAGTACATGTATCACGGCTCGACCGATGGGCGCGCAACAGTAAGGGCCGGTCCTTTTTAAAGGACCGGCCCTGGGCGGGGAAGGCTGCTGCGGTCAGCTCCAGGCGAAGCCGGAGCCTGCGAGGCACTGCTGGCCGGCGGTGGTGCAGGCGGCGGGCAGGGGGTTGTCACCGGACATGACCGCGTGGAAGGTCAGCGTCACCCTGGCGCTGCCGCCCTGGTAGATGTTGCCGCTGGCGATCGGCAGGGCGTAGTCGAGGGTGAAGCTGGCCGACGTGCCCGTGGTTGCGGCCGTGGTGGTGACCAGCAGGTCCTGGATGCCGGTGGCGGGCAGGCTGGCAGCGGTGCCGGCCGCGGTCTTGTACGTGGTGCCGTCAGCGGGCGCGGCGCTGGCCAGGTAGCTGGTGGAGGTCGCGTCGTTCAGGTACAGCTGCAGGCCGGTGGCGGTGCCGTCGTACAGGGCGGTCGAGCCGTTGGCGACGGCGACGTCGACGGCGAGCCAGGCGCTGGCGCTGCCTGTGTACTCCACGTTGTAGGTGCACGAGGCGTCGGCCTTGCTCCCGATCGGGGCGCCCGCGGACGAATCGCCCGGCACCAGGTTCGCGATCGTGCAGGTGACGGAGGCGGGAGCGCCGGCGCCGACGGTGACGGCGCCGCCCGTGATGCCGTTGCCGGTGATGCCGTTGCCGGTGATGCTGTTGCCGGTGCTGGCCCGGCTGGTGCCGACCAGGCCCAGGGTCATTCCGGCCGCGATTATCGCTACCACACCGATGCTCGCAATGAGGCTGCCGCGCAGCGCTACCCGCTTCTTGGCGGTCGTTTTCATAGCCGGGCCCTGTTCGTTCGTTGCGGGTCGGTTATCGCCTCAGTTGCAGTCTAGGTGCAAAGTGACGCAATGGCAGTAACGAGAAAGACTCGTTTTTGAGAGACGTGGCACGCAGAATAGTGGCATAGGCGAAAATATCGGTTTTATCGGTAAGGCAGGAAATAAACCGACTTCTCCGAAATAGGGTGCTGGCTGGCGGTGATCTGTGGGCTGCTGCCGTCACCGCTCCGGACGCGCCGGGGCCTCTCGCGTCGTGAGCGGTTCGGGCGCGGGGTGCGCGGCCAGGTGGCGCAGGCCGTCCCTGACGCCGCGCAGGTAGGCGACCAGGCCGATGGCCGCCGCGATGACGGAATCGTAGGGCGCGGGGATCAGCCCGCTGCCGCCGAAGTCCTTGCTGCCGAGCGCGGACAGGATCCCGATCGCGATCAGGTAGCCGACGAGCCAGGCGCCCAGCCGCACGTCCTGCCAGTCCACTCCCCCGCGCCACTGCTGGCAGGCGTAGAAGGCCACGCCGACGAGCAGCACCGGCAGCGCGATCCGCAGCTCCTTCCAGGTCGCCCAGTACATGATCATCGTGGCCAGCACGAACGCGGCCGGCGCCAGGTAACGGAGCCATCCCGATGGCCCGCCGGGGCGCGGCAGGACGGCGGCGGACACCGCGGGCAGCGCGTACGCGATCAGCGCGAGCACGGCCGTGGCCGCCACGATCGACTGCCAGCTGTGCAGCGGCAGCAGGAACGCCAGGCCGATCACGAAGTTGATCACCAGCGCCCGGCGCGGGACGCCGGACCGCTCGTTGACCTTGCCCGCCGCCCGCGGCAGGAACCTGTTCTTCGCCATCGCGAACGACTCGCGCCCCGCGGCCGCCGTGAACGCCAGCGCGGACCCGGCAGGCGACGCGATCGCGTCCGCGTACAGCACCCAGGACAGCCAGGTGAGGTTCGCCGCCACCGCGAGCTGCGCGAACGGCGAGCTGAACGAGACGCCGTGCCAGCCACCGATCAGGTCGTGCCCGGGCACCGCGCCGACGAACACGACCTGGAGCAGCAGGTACAGCAGGGCCGACAAGGCGAGCGAGGTGAGGACCGCACGCGGCACGTCGCGGCGCGGGTTCCTGGCCTCGCCGGACAGGTCGACCGGTCCCTGGAATCCGGTGTAGGCGTAGATGATGCCCGCGGTCGCGATCGCGGACAGGCCAGGCGCCCACCCGTACGGCGCGAACCCGCCGTGGGAGCCGAAGTTGCCGTCGTGGAACCCGGAGGCGAACAGCGCGACCACGGTGAGCGCGGGCACCACGAACTTCGCCACCGTCAGCGCCCCGTTGACCCTGGCGAACAGCTGCACGCCGAACCAGTTGACGAGCACGAACACGGCCATGATGCCAACGCCGAACAGCACCCCGAGCGTGGTCAGCGACGATCCGTTGTAGACCTGCGGCACGTACTTGCTCATGTACTGCAGCGTCGCGGTGGACTCGCTCGGCGGGTTGGTCGCGTAGGAGATCCAGATCCCCCAGCCCGCTATCGTGGCCACCAGCCGCCCGCTGCTGTAGAACGGCCAGCGCACCAGCCCGCCCGATTCCGGCCTGGCCGCGCCGAGGTCGGCCATCACCAGCGCGATCAGAGCGAGCACCGCGCCGCCGACCAGCCAGGCGACGATCGCCTCCGGCCCCGCGATCTGCGCCGCGACCATCGACGCGAGCAGCCAGCCGGAGCCGATGACGCCGCTGAACCCGATCGCCGTGAGCTGCCAGTAGCCAAGCGACCTGCGCAGATGCCGGTCTTCTTGCGCCGCCTCCGGCGCCGGGGCCTCGCCTTGACCGGCCGGGGCGACGTCCGCCCTTGCGTCTGGCGACTCCGGCATCGCGCCTCACCTCTGTCCACAGGTCCGTTCGGAAGACCTCTGTCGCCTGCCCGGCTGAGGACGAAAAATTCAAGAGCATTTTGCCGAACGAACGGTGGTGCGCGCCCTGCGCCGGGTGCGCGCCCCCGGGCTTAGGACGTGATCGCGATCTCGATCGTCGCCCAGGCGGTGCTGGCTCCGGCGGCGGTGCTGGTCCTGGTGGACGATGCCGAGGAGGTGACCCAGGAGCCGTGCAGGCTGCTCGATCCGCTGGCGGGGGCGTCGAGGGCGGTGTAGCCGCTCGGAGTGGTCATCGTGGTGCTGGTGGCAAGGCCGCGAAGAACACCTCGATGTCGCTGGCGCCGACGCCGGACAGCGACCGGCAGCGTGGCGCTAAGCGAATTTGGGTGTGGTGGCACTGGCCGTGACCGTACTGCTCTTCCAGCTGTTGTAGGCGGCGGCCAGCGTCCAGGTGTACTTGGTGTTCGGCGACAGGCCAGTGGCGGTGCACGTCGTGGTGGCGGACGAGGGGGTCGCGGAGCAGCCGGCCAGGGTTCCTGTCGACTGCCTGAGCGTGTAGCCGGTCAGGTTCGAGGGGGCCGTCCAGGACAGGGTCGCCGTGGTGCCCGAGGCCACGGCGGCGGTGAAGCCGGTCGGGGCGGACAGGGTGGCCGCGGTCGTCGAGGCGGTGGTGGCGGCGGGGGTGTTGGAGAACAGCGCGAACGCGGTGCCGGGGACGGCGAGCGTGACGGCCAGGCCGGCCGCGGCGACGGCCAGGACTGCGGCGAGGAGGGGGCGACGGCGGGTTCTCATCTCGGCTTTCAGCTCCATTTGAACGAGCCGGACGCGGTGCACGGGGAGCCGGCGGTGGCGGTGGCGGTGCAGGACAGCGTGTTGTTGCCGGCCTGGGCGGCGTGCGTGGTGAGGATGATCTGCGCGGCTCCGCCCTGGTAACCGCTGGTGGAGGAGGTGGGAAGGCCGACCGACACGGTGAACGAGACCGTCGCGCTTGTGGCGGCTGTGGTGCTGATGAGCTCGTTGTCCAGCTCGTAGCAGGTCGAACCCGATGGGGCACCGCCGGGGCAGGTGGTGGCGGTTGTCGGCAGCGTGTAGGTGACCGTCGGGCTCGTCGAGGTGATGATGAGGTTGAGGTCGTTGTTGCCGTCGCTGGGGTTGTAGAGCGCGGTCCCGCCCGATCCGGCCTGAGCCTCGACCAGGACGTTGACCGCGAGGTAGGCGGCGGAGGGGCCGGCGTAGCTGGTGGTGAACGTGCACTTCGCCTGGTTGCCGTTGGGCAGCAGGCCGGTCACCGGGCAGTTCGCGATCGCGCTGTTGGTCAGGGTCACGCTGGTCGAAGTGAGGCTGTCGTGGCCGCTGGCCTCCGTCGCGCTCGAGGTGCAGAACGTGGATGTGAGGCCAGAGCAGATCATGGTCAGGGACACCGCGATGGCGGGCACGGCCAGGACGGGCACGGCGAGCCTGATGGCCTTGCCGAGCGACCGGGTGTCCTTGCGGTGCCGCATTGCTGTGTTCCTGTTCTGGGCTAGTGGCTGTTCTGGAACGGGGCGGGCCCGCCCGGCCCCTTGCGGGGCCGGGCGGTGCTGGGTTTGGGTTAGGACCAGGCGAAGCCGGAGGCGGGGAGGCATTGCTGGCCGATGGTGGTGCAGGCGGTGGGGAGGGGGTTGTTGCCGGACTGGACGGCGTGGAAGGTGAGGGTGACGGTGGCGGAGCCGCCCTGGTAGGTGTTGCCTGAGGCGATGGGCAGGGCGTAGTCCAGGGAGAACGCGACGGCGGTGTTGGTGGTGGCGGCGGTGGTGTTGACCAGCAGGTCGGTGATGCCGGCGGCGGGCAGGCTGGTGGCGGTGCCGCCGGAGGTCTTGTAGGTGGTCCCGGCGGTGGGGGCGGTGGAGGTGAGGTAGGAGTTGGCGGATCCGTCCTTGAGGTAGAGCTGCAGGCCGGTGGCGGTGCCGTCGTACAGGGCGGTGGAGCCGTTGGAGACGGCGACGTCGACGGCGAGCCAGGCGGAGACGGAGCCGGTGTACTTGACGTTGTAGGTGCAGGTGGTGTCGGCCTTGGAGCCGACGGCGGCGCCGACCGAGGAGTCGCCGGGGACCATCCCGGTGATGGTGCAGGTGACCGAGGTGGGGGTGCCGGTGCCGACGGTGACGGTGCCGGAGGTGAAGGAGTTCCCGGAGCTGGCCTGCGACGCGGAGTACAGGCCGAAGGTGGTGCCGGAGGCCAGCGCGGCGATCGCGCCGATCGACGCGGCCAGCCCGGCGGCGAGCGCAACGCGCTTCTTGGACATCCTCATGATCACGGGTTCCTTTGCTAGGTGTGATGGTCAGGTCTGATGTGAGGCGGTGGGGCGGGAAGCCGGGTTATCGGGTTTCTGGGGTGCGGGCGTACCGGAGCAGGGGTCCGGCGGCGAAGAACAGGACGATGGCGGCGGCCAGGAGGCCGAGGACGGCCGGGCGGTGCAGGTCGGCGAGCAGGTAGCCGCCGCGGGGGATGTCGCGGGAGAAGACGCCCACGACGTCGGCGGCGGGACGGGCCGGGGTGTCGGCGGCGTTGTTCGCGTCGCCCT